>JAYGCN010000014.1:0-5700 GCA_046583315.1 Candidatus Hydrogenedentota bacterium | reverse complement strand
GCCTGCAACGCTTGCGGTGCTCTTGTAGGGGAGCACAACTCTATGGTGACGGCGTCGCTCACGACTGGGCACCTGCCAGCGTTTTGGCTTTTTCGATAACATCTTCGATGGTTCCGCAATAGAGGAATGCGGCTTCGGGGAGATCGTCGTGTTTGCCTTCCAGAATATCCGAGAAACTGCGAATCGTATCCGCGACCGTCACGTACTGTCCGGGTTGGCCGGTGAACTGCTCCGCAACAAAGAAGGATTGAGATAAGAATTTCTGAATGCGGCGTGCACGGTTTACGATGACCTTGTCCTCCTCGGAAAGTTCGTCCATACCCAGAATGGCGATAATATCCTGCAGTTCGCGATACCGTTGCAGGATTTCCTGCACATCACGCGCCACGCGGTAGTGTTCTTCGCCGACAATACGGGGATCAAGCATTTGACTGGAAGAATCGAGGGGGTCCACGGCAGGATAAATGCCGAGTTCGCTGATGCTGCGGGACAACACCGTCTGCGCATCGAGGTGGGCAAAGGCCGTTGCCGGAGCCGGATCCGTCAAGTCATCGGCGGGCACATAAATCGCTTGCACCGAAGTGATCGAACCGGATTTGGTCGACGTGATGCGCTCCTGCAGTTCACCCATTTCCGTCGCGAGCGTCGGCTGATAGCCCACCGCGCTCGGCATACGACCGAGCAACGCAGACACCTCAGAACCCGCCTGCGTGAATCGGAAAATGTTATCAATAAACAGCAGCACATCCTGATTCATCTCGTCGCGGAAATATTCCGCCACGGTCAACCCGGTCAACGCCACGCGCGAACGCGCACCCGGAGGTTCTGTCATCTGGCCATAAACCAATGCCGTTTTATCGATCACGCCGGACTCGGTCATCTCTTCAAAAAGATCGTTACCTTCACGCGTACGTTCGCCAACACCGGCGAATACCGAGTAACCACCGTGACTCTTTGCAACGTTGTTGATCAGTTCCATAATGAGCACTGTCTTGCCCACACCCGCACCGCCGAAGAGGCCCGTCTTTCCACCCTTCGAATACGGGGCGAGCAGGTCGATCACCTTGATGCCGGTCTCGAACATTTCCGAAGCCGTGTTCAACTCGTCAAACTTCGGCGCCGGGCGGTGTATCGGCCAACGGACATCAGTCTTTACCGGGCCCGCTTCGTCCACAGGATTGCCCACCACATTCATGATGCGCCCGAGTACCCCTTCACCCACCGGCGTAGTAATGTATTCGCCCGTGTCCGTTGCTTCCATCCCGCGAACGAGGCCGTCTGTCGTGTCCATCGCGATGGTGCGTACGGCGTTCTCGCCCAAATGCTGCGCGACTTCGAGTACCAGAATCTTGTCGTCTTCGCGTGCAACGTTGAGCGCGTTGTATATAGGGGGCAACTGACCCGGTTCAAAGCGTACGTCTACGACCGGGCCGATCACCGCCGTAATTCTTCCAACATTCATCGTTCTATTCCTTCGCCGTTGTTGTGCGATTATTCGTTAAAGAGCTTCCGCGCCGCTGACCACTTCGATGAGTTCCGTCGTGATGGCACTCTGACGCGCGCGGTTGTAATCCAGAGTCAATCGGTCGATCATGTCGCCCGCGTTCGTTGTGGCCGATTCCATGGCGGTCATGCGCGCGCCATGTTCACTGGCGGCCGACTCGCTCAACACGCGATGCATCTGCACCTTCATGTGCCGGTCGAGCAGCGATCCAAACAGTCGTTCTTCGTCCGGCTCATAGAGATAATCCGTTGTGCGTTCGTCCTCCGCCACTGCCGTGGCTTCGAAAGGCAATATTCGTTCGAGTACGACCGTCTGACTGATGGCCGATTTGAATTCGTTATAAAGACAATACACCTCATCAATTTCGCCGGCGACAAACGCGTTGGACAGTCCTTCCATAATCGTACCTGCCGTCTGGAGCATGTGTTCATTGTGTACATCGGTGTAGGTATCGCGAACCGTCTGCGATTGCTTCTGGAACAACTCAATAGCGCGTTTGCCGACGAGGGTAAGCTCAACGGTCCTGTCTTCAAAGGTTGATTTAATATGGTCCAGGGCCGCATTCGTAATGCTGCTGTTAAAGGCGCCGCACAAACCGCGGTCACTGGCAATTACCACAAGTCCCACGCGCCCGGACGTCTGACCTTTCGTGAGAAGCGGGTGACCATCCACATCGGCACGCAGCGCGAGGTTGTTCACCATCGTCCGCATACGGTGAGCATAAGGGCGAGAGAGCGTGATCGACTCTTGCGCGCGTTTGAGCTTGGAAGCAGCGACCATCTTCATCGCACGCGTAATCTTTTGCGTGTTCTGTACGCTTACGATGCGCCGTTTTATCTCGTGCAAATTAGCCATGTCGGTTACTGGGCATCCAGGAAGGTTGCGGTAAACTTTGTGAGTTCAGCATCCAGCGATGCCTTGATTTCATCTGTCAACGTTCCGCAATCTGCGAGGTCATTGAGGGTTCCCGGAATTTCCGTTTCAATATGCTGATACAATTCCGATTCAAACTGTCCAATGGATTCAACAGCGACCTTGTCAAGATGACCCGTCGTCGTTGCGTAAATGATGACAATCTGCTTCTCAACGGTGAGCGGCTGGAATTGTCCCTGTTTCAGAATCTCTACAAGGCGTGCTCCGCGACGCAGGCTGAACTGAGTGGATTCGTCGAGGTCCGAACCGAACTGAGAGAAGGCTTCAAGTTCGCGGAACTGCGCCAACTCCAGGCGAAGCGTACCGGCGACACTCTTCATGCCTTTCACCTGAGCGTTACCACCAACACGCGAGACCGAAATACCGGCGTTGATGGCGGGACGCACACCCGCGTAGAACAGGTCAGACTGCAAGTAGATCTGGCCGTCTGTAATGGATATCACATTGGTCGGAATATAGGCCGAAACATCGTTTGCCTGCGTTTCGATGATGGGCAGTGCAGTGAGACTTCCGCCGCCTTTGGCATCGCTGAGTTTTGCAGCCCGTTCCAGCAAACGCGAGTGACAGTAGAACACATCGCCCGGATAGGCTTCGCGACCCGGAGGACGACGCAACAGAAGGGATAACTGACGGTACGCAACGGCGTGTTTGGACAGATCGTCATAAACGATGAGTGCGTGTTTCCCCTGATCCATAAAGTATTCGCCAATGGCGGCACCCACATAAGGGGCAATGTACTGAAGCGGTGCTGTTTCAGATGCCGACGCCACTACGACAATGGTATAGGCCATCGCGCCCTGCGCTTTGAGTTCTTCAACTACGCGCGCGACCGTAGATCGCTTTTGTCCGATTGCCACGTAAATGCAGATTACACCGGTCTTTTTCTGATTGATAATCGTGTCCAGTGCCACCGCAGTCTTTCCGGTCTGTCGGTCACCAATGATCAACTCACGCTGACCTCGACCGAGCGGCACCATGGAATCGACCGACTTCAGTCCGGTCTGCAGCGGTTCTCTTACCGGCTGGCGATCCACGATGCCCGGCGCGATACGTTCCACCGGATTATATTGGGTCGATTCGATAGGACCGCGACCGTCGATTGGTTCGCCCAACGCATCCACCACGCGACCAACGAGCGCGTCGCCCACAGGTACGGATGCAACACGTCCGGTACGTTTGACCGTGTCGCCTTCCGCGATGAGTTCGTACTCGCCAAACAACACGGCACCCACATTATCCTCTTCGAGGTTGAGTACCATGCCGCGAATGTCATGCGGGAAGTCGAGCAATTCTCCCGCCATGGCATTCTCAAGTCCATAGATACGCGCAATACCGTCGCTGGCCTGGATGACCGTGCCGACTTCTTGAACGTCGACCGTGGAATCGTGATCCGCTATCTGGCTTTTGATGATTTCAGTGATTTCAGTGGCTTGAATTTTCATTCGAACCGTTCTCCTCTGCAAGCAGGGCTTGTTTAAGTTTGCTAAGTCGGGTACGCAGACTGCCGTCGATGATGGTGCCGCCGATTCGCACGACAACACCGCCAAGCAGGTCTGAATTGGTTTCAGTTTCCAAACGAACATCTTTTCCGGTGAACACCGAGATGCTCTGTGCGATTGTTTCACGCTTCTCGTCGGATATTTCTCGTACACTGGTCAAGGTGCCGATGGCACGATTCATCCGTCGGTCCAGGGTGCTTCGGAAGGCTTTGGCGACCTCGGGGAGCAGCGTGAGTCGATCGCGATCGTACAACACCTGGATCATTCGTTTGGCCGCCGAGCGGGATTCTTTGATTTCGAGTATCTCATTGAACACGGCGGCGCGTACGTTGACAGGAATCGAGGGGTTGGTCAGTGCGGTCCGCATGTCGTGGTTGGATTCGAAGGCATCGGCAAAGGCCTGAACTTCCGCGAGGGCTGTTTCCAGTTCATCGGGTGTCTCCAGCAATTCGCCGAGCGCGTCCGCATACCGTTTCGCGAGAATGACCTTACTCATTGGGCCTTCTCCTTGAGGTTTGCCATGAACTGATCAATCAGGACCTCGTCGCGTTCGGTGGAATCCGATTCGCGGATCGCGGTGACGACTTGTTCGATTGCCGCGTCCACCATGCGTTCTTTCATGAGATGCCGGGCCTTGACAATTTCAAATCGTTTGCGGTCTTCGGTTTCTTTATTCAGGTTGGAAATGCTTTCGCCGGTAAACAAGGCAGAGTCCCGACGGATATTTTCGATGCGTTCCTCGGCCAGTTCTTCGTACCCTGCAAGATCTTGCGGAAGACCCTTAATCTTGTGTTCGACCGCATCAAGCCGCTCCGACGCCTCTCGTTTGGCATCTTCGGCTTCCTTGATTTTGAATCGGATGGCTTCGATCATGCCATCAACCAGACCGATCACCGGTTTACGGGCGAAACGACCGACCAGCACGATGACCATGATCGTATTGAAGAAATCGAAAATCAGTTCATACCGACCGCGACGGCGTTCTTCTTTCAGGAAAAGAGGGCGAATCTCGTATTCAGCCACAAAATCGATACGCTCTTGGAGGCCAGCGTTTTTGTCGGCTTCCATGTCGACCAGGTGGGGCCGTTGTTTCCACGTCTTGTATTCTTTGTTCTTGATGGCTTCGATGTAGCGGTTGTGATCGCTCTTGTACTCGGCGAGGTAGTCTTTCGACATACCCGGAGGCCCGAGTGTGCGGTTGATACCGGTCGACACAATCAGATAGGCGAGAACAAAGAGGATGAGGAAACGTTTCACAACGGCCATGGTCAATCGCTCCCTGATGTCAGTTTCGCTTCGATTTGCTTGACGAGCGCGGGGATTTCGGCGGTCATGGCACTTTGCTGGTCATCCACCATGCGCAGGGCCTCTTCACGCACTTCGGCGACGGCCTCTTCGGAACGAGCCCGCTCGGCAATTAGAAACGCGGCGTGTTCCTGCTGCGATTTCTGGTGCGCGGCGCGAATTTCTTCGTCCGATTTACGCCGAATCAGCGCGATCTCGTGGCGATACTCTTTTTCGAGTGCGACGGAATTTTCGTTACTGTCGTCAGCGTGCACGCGATCCGATTCGATCGATTCTTCACGCTCGTCCAGGCTTTTCACGACCGGGGCGAGAATAAAGTGCTGCGTTCCCCAGAGAAACACGAGGAAGAGGCCAAGCTCGACGAACAATGTAAGGTTAATCGTTACCATAATGATTCAGTATGAGCCTCTATTACGCGCCAACTACGAAGAGCATGAGCAGAGCGACAACGAGCGAATA
>JAYGCN010000349.1:0-8365 GCA_046583315.1 Candidatus Hydrogenedentota bacterium | reverse complement strand
TCGGCGCCAACAGGCCCGATTACTTTCGAAGCCGTCCACGCGCTGTCCGCATATCCTGTCCGACTCCAGCCCGGCTCCGGCTCGGGTTCGCCTATGGACGACCAGTTGCCGTCAGTTCCATGATACGACACATTTCCATTTTCGTGCGTAATAGTAATTCGACAAAACATCCCTGCCGCGCCGCCCTTGTTAGCAGCGCGCACCGCAACGACGTTTCGACCCGCCGTCAAATATTTTTCGATATTGACCGACCCTACCTGCTGCCAGTCATCGTTCTGCAGAACCTTCTCACCATTTACAAATGCCGTAAATTGGTTATCTGCTGCCCCGGTGAGCCGTGCAACCGCGAGACGCTTGGGCGAATCAAATTCATAGCGAAACCAGGCCTTCTGGTCGTCGACAGTGTCGTTCAGCCAGATCCAGCTGGGTGTTCCATCTGCGAAGGTCACCGTGGATAGTGTCAGTGCACAAATAAGGGCGATAGCGAATTGTTTCATGATTGAAGTTGACTCCTGTCTTTTCGTTGCCGATCTGCAAACTTCCCGTCGCAGACCTTCGGAACAGAATACACCATATTCCTCGGGCAGTACCAACGTCCCGTTGAGAAATATGCTGCCGGGCCATTGACTCGCCGTGACCCGAGCCTCTACACTCAATCCATGAGTCAAACCGTCCTCGCCATACTGTCGCTTATGCCCGTGATTGCCGTGGCCGTATTTCTCGTGGGGCTGCGTTGGCCCGCGAGTCGTGCGATGCCGCTGTGTTATATCGTGTGCGCCGGGCTCGCGCTGTTCGTCTGGAAAGTCCCGGCCATTATCGTAACTGCCGCGACCCTAAACGGCATCGTGGTGGCGATTACATTGCTCTACATTATCTTCGGCGCGATATTGCTGTTGAATTTTCTGCAGGAAAGCGGCGGATTACGCACGATTCGCGCTGGATTCACGGATGTTTCCCCAGATCGTCGCGTGCAGGTCATCATTATCGCCTGGTTATTCGGCGCGTTTATCGAAGGGGCCGCGGGATTTGGCACCCCTGCGGCCATTGCTGTTCCGCTACTTGTTGGACTCGGCTTTCCCGCGATGGCCGCGGTCATGGCGGGCATGATTATCCAGAGTACACCAGTCTCCTTCGGCGCGGCAGGTACTCCGATTCTTGTCGGTGTGAATGGTGGTCTTGCCAACGACGTAGCGGCTCAAACCTACGCAGTGGAACACGGCTTCGAAACATTCGCGGACTTTCTGGCATTCGTCGGGTCGAAGGTCGCTATCCTTCATGCCATCTCAGGGATATTCGTACCGCTCATTGTCATCTGCGTCATGACGCGGTTCTATGGCGAAAACAAATCGTATCGCGAAGGATTGCAGGCGTGGAAGTTCGCCATCTTTGCATCCCTAGCCATGACAATTCCGTATGTGTGTGTCGCGTATTTCCTCGGGCCGGAGTTCCCTACCCTGATCGGCGCGCTCACGGGTTTGGCCGTTGTAATCACGGCCGCACGCAAAGGATTTCTGGTGCCGAAAGAGTCCTGGGATTTCCCCGATAAGTCATCGTGGGATGAATCGTGGACGGGTACGATAGAAATCAAAGAAGATGACCTCGCTGATCGCGGTATCGGATTCATTAGAGCCTGGGCACCCTACCTGGTCGTCGCGAGTTTACTCGTCATCACACGACTCGATTTTCTCCCTTTCAAAGCCTTCCTGTCGGGTGCGGCACTCCAGGCGACCGAAATTTTCGACACGCCGATCACCGTGAAAGTGCAACCGCTCTATTTGCCCGGCACGATATTCCTGGTTGCGGCGGCGTTCACCTACCTTGCACACGGTATGAAACTGGACGACGCGACGCGCGCCGTATCCAAATCACTACGCACCACTCTGCAAGCCTCGGTTGCGCTCATTTTCACCGTGCCTATGGTGCAGGTGTTCATCAACTCTGGCGGCGGCGCGGCAGAATATCCCACGATGCCGCTTGCATTGGCGGACGGTGTCGCTGAGCTTGTGGGAGGGGCATGGCCCTTGTTCGCACCCTACATCGGTGGGCTGGGAGCGTTTGTAGCCGGTAGCAACACGGTGAGCAACATGATGTTCTCGTCATTTCAATTCGGCGTGGGACAACGCATCGGCGTCGACCCAACCTGGATACTCGCGCTGCAAGCCGTCGGTGGTGCTGCAGGCAACATGATCTGCGTGCACAACGTCGTCGCGGCTTCAGCCGTGGCGGGATTGCTTGGCAAAGAAGGTACTGTCATCCGAACCACCTTATTCCCCTTCATCTATTATGCCGGGCTCGCGGGTTCAATCGGATACGCCATCGTATGGACTGGCACGAAAGGCATAATCAACATTGGCACGATTCTCGCCATAGCCATCATAGTAGCGATTATTGTCACCATCATTAGAGGACAACGTTCCGAAAACACTGAGTAATTCGATGCAACCGAAACACTATGACGCTACCACCATCGAAGGAGAATCTGCTTCTGATCGCACCGACGCGCTGGCACCCGAAGCACCGCTCCACATCACCATCAACGGTGAATCCTATATCACGACCATGCGCACACCGGACGGATTCGATGAGGAACTCGCACGGGGATTGTTGTTTACGGAAGGGATTGTTACCAATCCGGACGCATCGATTCACGCCCAGACGGTGAATGACCCTGAATCGGAATTGGTCGCGCGACTCGACCTTTCGTTGAACGCCGATGATCTCTCGAAACCGGTCGCGGGTCGTCGCAATCAGATGGCTACCGCTTCGTGCGGCATTTGCGGAACGCGCGATCCTGCCGACCTCGAATTGTATGGCGATCCTCTGGTTATCACCAACGATGTTCGCATCAGGCCGGGCGAACTCTGCGCGATGATGGCCGCCATGCACGATGCGCAATCTCTTTTTTTGCAGACTGGCGGAACGCACGGTGCGAGCGCCTTCACGGTCGATGGAACGCAACTGGTTACGCACGAGGACATCGGTCGGCACAACGCAGTTGACAAAGTCGTCGGTATGCTCTTGCAAACCGGGAAACTATCAGACGTCGCCGTACTCACCGTCAGCAGCCGCGTCTCCTATGAAATCGTCACGAAAGCCTATCGGAGTGCCATCCCGATACTCGCTGCCGTCTCCGCGCCGTCTTCGATGGCTGTGGACACGGCGCATGCATTCGGCATCACGCTAGTCGGCTTTTGCCGCGAAAATCGACTCACCGTTTACAGCCATCCCGATCGTATCGAAGGCGCATCATGAGTCCGAAATGGACGCCATCCAACTGGGCTAGCCTGAGCCCCTTCGGCATTGGACATCAACGCCCGAACAATTACAAGGAAGTGTTCCGAGCCTTCGCAAAAAATCGTCATGAGCTCGGATACGCTTGGCGAATCCTGAACGATGGTGTCTGCGATGGCTGCGCGCTGGGCACCTCGGGAATGCACGACTGGACGCTGGACGGCATTCACCTTTGCAACATCCGATTGCGCCTGCTCGAACTCAACACCATGCCAGCGATGGATCATGCGGTGCTCGGCGACTGCGAAGCCCTTCGAAATGAACGTAGCGACACATTGCGAAATCTGGGTCGACTGCCTTACCCGATGATTCGACGTAAAGGTGACACCGGATTCACGCGCATCTCCTGGGACGGTGCCTTGGACGCCATTGCCGAGAAAGTCCGTGCCACAACGCCCGAACGCATCGCCACCTACATGACTTCGCGCGGCATTCCGAATGAGTCGTATTACGCCGTGCAGAAGTCCATGCGCGCGATGGGCAGCAACAACATCGACAATGCCGCGCGAATTTGCCATTCGCCGAGCACTGTCGCGTTGAAGGCGGGTATCGGCGCTGGAGCGACGACGTGTTCATATTCCGACTGGCTCAAGGCTGACTGGATTTTCTTTTTCGGCTCCAACGTTGCCAACAACCAACCGGTCGCCACGAAGTATTTGCATATGGCCAAGAAAAACGGCGCACGTGTCGCCGTGGTTAATCCGTACCGCGAACCAGGCATGGAGAATTACTGGATACCGAGCATTGCAGAAAGCGCGCTTTTCGGCACCAAAATCGCAGATGTGTTTTACCAAATCAATCAGGGCGGGGATGTCGCGTTCATCAACGGTGTCATTAAATCCATGATCGAACACGATCGGGTCGATACCGAATTCATCGCTGAACATGCGGAAGGGTTTGAGGAATTACAAAATCATCTCAAGAGTTTGACCTGGCAATCCATTGAGAACGCGGCGGGTTTATCGAAAGTCCAAATTGAATCCTGCGCCGAATCGCTGGGAGCTGCCAAAAACGCCGTCTTCGTGTGGAGCATGGGCATCACGCAGCACACCTGCGGCGTGGACAATGTATCGGCGATCGTCAATCTTGCTCTCACACGTGGCTTCGTTGGGCATGACGGCTCTGGACTCATGCCCATTCGCGGGCATTCGGGCGTGCAAGGCGGCGCTGAAATGGGGGCCTACGCGTCCGCATTTCCCGGCGGCGTTCCAATCGCTGAGGCGTCTGCCACAACACTCAGCACGCAATGGGGGTTTTCTGTGCCGAATGAGCCCGGCCTGATGACCGGTGACATGTTAGACGCGGCACACGATGGCGATCTGGACGTGATGTTTTCCATCGGTGGAAATTTTCTCGAAGTCTTGCCCGATCCGAAATATATCGAGGCCGCGCTTTTGGCGATTCCGCTTCGTGTGCACATGGATATCGTCGCGACCAAGCAAATGTTTCTCGATGCAGCGGACACAGTGATTCTGCTCCCCGCGACAACTCGTTACGAAATTCCCGGAGGCGTAACGCAAACCAGCACCGAACGCCGCGTCATCTTCAGTCCCGAGATTCCGGGACGACGTATCGGCGAAGCGCGTCCTGAATGGGAGGTCTTTCTCGATCTGGCACGACGCGTCAAGCCGGAGCTCTCCGAACATCTCGATGCCTCTACGACCGCCGAACTTCGCGAGGAAATTGCACAGGTCGTTCCATTCTATGACGGCATTCAGCACCTGAAGCGAAAAGGGGATCAATTTCAGTACGGCGGTGCTCATCTTTGCGCGGACTACAAATTCAACACGCACGACGGCAAAGCGCACTTTATCATTGCCTCCGCATCATCTGCCGCCCCGACTACCGATCGCTTCATCGTTTCGACCCGACGCGGCAAGCAGTTCAACAGCATGGTGCAGGAATCACGTGACGCACTCACGGGCGCCAACCGCGACGACATCCTGATGAACGAGGATGACATTCAACGTCTCGAATTGAATCCGGGCGATCCGATCACCCTCACCAACCAGCACGGAGAATTCAAGGGTCGCGTCTATGCCGCAGCCATCAAGCGGGGCCATCTCCAGATACACTGGCCCGAGGGCAACGTGCTACTCGATCGTGCGCTGCGCTCTCCCCAGGCGGGGGTTCCCGACTACAATACGACGGTCGAAATAAAATCGTAATCTTGGTATCATGCCCTTCTAGTTTTTTGGAACAACCCCAGGAGCATCTGCAATGAAGTGGTATACCTTTCTGGTCATAATGACCTTCTCTTTCGCATCAACGGCCGACCTTCCAGACGGCTGGGAATCGATTTCAGGCAATTGGGATGTCAAGAAAACGATTCTCAGTGCCAAGACGATAAAAGAGTCGGCGATTCTCATGACCGACACGCCGACCTATGATTTCACGCTGGAACTTGAGTTTCGCGGGGATTCCGATGCCAAAGGTGCCGTTCATCTTCGCTCCCATTGGTTGCCAACCGAGGGGGATTTGACCTCCAACAGGCTCTACGGCTATCGCATCGACCTTCATCCTGGAAACAAAGAGGTGACCGCTTCCGTGCACGAGACGTATTCCGGTCAGCGTCTCGTCATTCCTTCACCCGACGCCCAGAAAGTCCTCAAGGTCGATGACTGGAACACGCTCCAGATCATCGCCGAAGGTGAAGTCATTTCTGTATGGATCAACGGGGTAAAAGCCAATCATGTTCACGACGAAGCCTTCATCGGCGGACGAGTCGCGCTGGAAATCGAAGAGGGTTCGTCACTTGAATTCAGGAATGGGACTTTGTCCGCCCGAGAACGCAAAGGCGCCTGGCGCGCGTTGTTCAACGGAACCTCAACTGACGGCTGGAAAGTCTACGGCAGCGAACGCTTCGACGTGGAGGACGGCACTATCATCGGACGCAGCGGTCCAGAGAAAAGCGAGGGGTATCTGCTCACCGACGATTCATGGACCGACTTCCGCGTGCGGGGTACATTCAAAATGCTCGGCGCGGGAAACTATGGTCTCTTTTATCGCAGCCACATCGTATTGCGCGAGAAAGACGGCTATCCCCTGATCGCGGGTGTGCAAGGCGAAGTCGATCCGGCGTATCCCGGACCCTCCGGCTGGCATTATGAAAGCTACCGTCGAGGCTGGATCCATGAGCCACCCCAAGGCGAATCCATGCGCGCATACGCGGCACCGCCCGATACCTGGGGTCAAATTGAAATCCGCTGCGTCGGCAATCGCACAACTTCCTGGATCAACGGCATCCGAATCGTGGACTTTTACGACGAAAATCCTCAGGTCTTCGAGGGTGGATTCGCGTTGCAGCTTCACGCGGGTGGCGCGGACGGCATCCAATGGAAAGACCTCTACGTACTTGAGTCATCCTCACACTAATTGAACGGAGAAATTATCATGTCCGACCCCATCGTTATCGTTGGTGCCGCCCGAACCCCCATGGGAGGTTTCCAGGGCGAACTTTCTGATGCCACCGCCGCGCAACTTGGCGCGACAGCCATTCGAGCCGCCGTTGAACGCGCAGGCCTCTCACCCGATGCCGTGGACGAAGTGCTCATGGGTTGCGTGTTGCCCGCGGGTCAGGGTCAGGCCCCGGCAAGACAAGCGTCATTTGGCGCGGGTCTTCCCGAAAGCGTACCTTGCACGACCATCAATAAAATGTGTGGCTCCGGCATGAAAACGGTCATGCTCGCCCACGACCAACTCGTTGCGGGCAACGGAACCGTGGTTGTTGCGGGCGGCATGGAAAGCATGACGAACGCGCCTTATCTGTTGCCCAAAGCGCGCGGCGGCATGCGCATGGGTCATACACAAACCATGGACCACATGTTCCTCGATGGACTCGAAGATGCCTACGACAAAGGTCGACTCATGGGTTCGTTCGCGGAGGATTGTGCGGACAAATATGAATTTTCACGCGAGATTCAGGACGAATTCGCGATATCCTCCCTCAACAATGCACTCGCGGCACAGCAAGAAGGAAAATTCGACGCGGAAATCGCGGCAGTCACGATGACTTCCCGCAAAGGTGACGTTATTGTGGACTCCGACGAACAACCCCGCAAAGCGCGACCCGACAAAATCCCCAAACTACGCCCAGCTTTCCGCTCGGACGGCACCGTAACCGCCGCCAACGCTTCTTCCATTTCAGACGGAGCCGCCGCGCTCGTGCTCATGCGCGAATCAGACGCGATTACACAAGGCCTGACAATTCGTGCACGAATTATGGGTCATAGCTCGCACGCCCACGAACCGGGCTGGTTCACGACCGCACCAGTTCCCGCCATCCAGAAATTGCTCGACAAACTCGACTGGCATGACTCGGTCGATCTGTGGGAAATCAACGAAGCCTTCGCGGTTGTGCCCTTGGCAGCAATGCAAGAACTCGACATCCCGCGCGACAAGGTCAACGTGCACGGCGGGGCCTGTGCATTGGGTCACCCCATCGGCACGAGCGGCGCGCGCATCATTGTCACCTTGCTCCACGCGTTGGAAACCTACGATAAGAAACGGGGCATCGCTTCGTTGTGCATCGGTGGCGGCGAAGGTACGGCCCTGGCCATCGAAAGACCCTAATCGATGTTCACCGACGAACAAAAAATGACCGCCGAGATGGCACGAAATTTCGCTCAGGAAAAACTCGCGCCCGGAGCCGCAGCACGCGAACAGGCTGGCGAAATTGAGCTGTCCGTTCGTGAAGAAATGGGTCAACTCGGACTGCTCGGCATGACGGTCGACCCGGATTGGGGCGGCGTTGGTGCGGATTACCTCTCGTATGCACTCGCCATCATCGAAATCGCCGCCGGAGACGGCGCGGTCTCCACGATGATGAGCGTACAAAACGCCCCGGTCAACGCGATTCTCAGTCGCTACGGTTCCGACGAGCAAAAAGAACGTTTCCTGCGACCGCTCGCCCGAGGAGAATACATCGGGGCCTTCGCACTCACCGAAGCGAACGCTGGGTCGGATGCCTCGGCTATACGAACCCGCGCCATCCTTGAAGGCGACCATTACGTCATCAACGGCTCCAAGCAATTCATCACCTCCGGGAAAATTGCCGGGGCGACCATTCTCTTTG
>JAYGCN010000336.1:0-11383 GCA_046583315.1 Candidatus Hydrogenedentota bacterium | reverse complement strand
CATGACGAAACGTGATCGCGTGGATATCGTGCTGGAAGATCGTCGTGTCGATGGTGCGGTGGACGGAAAAATCGATCGTCGCCGGATCTACGTGTGTCCCTGGGAAACCTATGAGGCGCGCGAGTTTCACCTGACCGAGCGCGAAGATGACCTTGAGGATGCGCAGGCACTTTACAGTCACCTATTGGATTACTACCACCAATGGAAGTCCGACGAAGACCGTCAATGGAGCCATTGGTCCGTGCGCTACATCGACTACTTCGGCGCGCGCAGCTTCATTCCACAAGGCAGCTCCTTCGTTTAGCAGCCTTGTTCATCGCTGCAAAACCAAACCACTCCCCGCACCGGGCGCACCGCCGTACCCTTCTGTAGACTGGATCCCGGCGTTGCAGGGTCGCGTCCGGGTTGGGCTTAGGCGCGTCGGGAAATAATAGGTCCATGCACGGCGCGATGGTGGATCTGTGGGTATGGGAAACAATACGGTGCGCGTCGTAAGAGCATATTGAAATTGGGGTTACAAAGGTAAATTATTGACAATTTAGAGCCATGCAATGTGGCGTCGTGGCAGTGTGATCCCGGCCCCGAGCCGGGACAAGTTTTGCTACAACTCGTCGTCCGGGCCAGCGGCAACCCATTCGCCGTTCTCGAACGTAACACGTACGAACTTACCGTCGTCCGTTTCGATTTCCAAAATCCGACTTCCGATATCCTGCTTCGGAAATCTTGTCCATCGTCCCTGATACATTATAAAGTTATCCTCGGGAACCGATAGGAGATCAAATCGTTCATCCAGATTCAGGTCAGTGTGTATCACGAATTCTTTTCCCGTATCATCTGACCAAATGGTGCGCGTGTAACTGGAATCGCTATCCGCTTTAGAGCCAACAAACTCAAAAACGAATCGTGAATCATTGTGTGCTAAAGGGGAGAGTTCCACAGAGATTACATTCGCGTCACCATTGTCGCTCTCATCCTCATAATAGACATAAGCCATCGGGTAGTTCGGGCTACCTGCCCATGCCCGCACGGCCCACAATTCGGCAAATTCATCGCCATCTTCGTTGACCACTTTCTCTACCAAATTAGTCGAAGGGTTTAGAGCGATGCTCTTGCTCTCTGCGATTCTTGCATCTCGAACACCTCGAAGCTTCCAAGATACGACGGAAGAAACCGTCGCAACGCCCGAGATCAGAGCAATCAGCGCGAACAGTCTTATGAATTCTTTCATCGGCGGGGCTCCGAATTTGGTTGACTATTGTATCCCGGTTGCTACTATGCCCATGGTTGAGTGTGTCTTAGTGTGGGTGGGGATTTCAAGGGTTGCGGGTGAAGGTGATTGAAGAGAGGGGAAACTGCTTTCTTTTACCACGGAGACACGGAGAAAGATACCGAAAACAGCTTTTATTTTAACGCAAAGACGCAAAGGAAGAAACTGAAAGCCTCCTTTTACTGCGGAGACGGGGAGAAGTGGGGGTGAGTTCTCTTTAGTGGAAATCGCGACTGCGGACTTGTTCGGGTTTTGTTGTGATATCAGGGACCCAGCATTGTTCGACGACGAGGTGGGTGACGCCGTCTTGCGTCTGGATTTTTCCGGTTACGCCGAGAAAGGACTGGGTCTTGGCCATGGTTTGGAATTTCTTGAAGACTTTTTCCCACAACACGAGATTAACGAAGCCGGTTTCGTCTTCGAGGGTCATGAAGACGACGCCGCGCGCGGTACCGGGGCGTTGACGGCAGATGACCATGCCGGCGTAACGGGTGCGGCGTCCATTGGGCAGTAGACGGATGGTGGCGGCATCGGGCAGGCCCTGGGCTTCGAGTGTTTCGCGTAAGGGGCCGAGTGGATGCCCCCGGGTGCTGTGCGAACTGTGCTCGTAATCCCATTCGATGGTTTCGAAATCGTTCAGCGGATCGAAGGTGGTGGCGACTTCGGTTTCGTTCAGGTTCAGCGTGATCTCGGGATCGACTCCGAGACTGTCCCACAACGCGTCACGCCGTTCTTTGAATCCATCGAGCGCACCACTTTCCGCAAGACGGGTGAGTGCTCCCGTTTCGAGCTTGGCACGGCGTGCGAGGTCGTCGATGCTGGCGAAAAGACCGTTGGCGCGTGCGGGGGGAATGCCTTCGGCGTTGGCGAGATGGAGTCCTTTCACGTAGCGTAATCCCATGCGGACTGCGAAGGTTTTTCGGGATGCTTCGAGGGTGCAATCCCAGTCGCTGGCCTGCACGTCGATGGCGCGCACATCGACGCCGTGGTGTTTGGCATCTTCAACGAGGGTGGCGGGACTGTAGAAACCCATGGGCTGGGCGTTCAGCATTGCGCAGAGGTAGGCGGCGGGATAGTGGCGTCGTAACCATGCGGTGGCGTAGGCGAGCAGCGCGAAACTGGCGGCGTGACTCTCGGGAAAACCGTATTCACCGAAGCCGCGGATTTGTTCGAAGACTCGTTCGGCAAATTCGAGGGCGATGCCTTTGCGGACCATGCGCGAGATGAGGCGTTCGCGATGGCGCTCGATACGACCGGATTTTCTCCACGCGGCCATGTCGCGACGGAGTTGATCGGCTTCACCGGGAGTGTAGTCTGCCGCGACCATGGCGAGTTGCATGACTTGCTCCTGGAAGAGGGGGATGCCGAGAGTTTTTTCGAGGATGGGTCGGAGAATTTCGTGGGGGTAGGTGACTTCTTCTTCGCCGTTGCGTCGCCGGAGATAGGGATGCACCATGCCACCGCTGATGGGGCCGGGGCGCACGATGCTGACTTCGATGACGAGGTCGTAGTAGGTGCGCGGCTTGAGTCGGGGCAGCATGGCCATTTGCGCGCGGCTTTCGATTTGAAAAGTGCCTACCGTGTCGCCGCTGCGTATCATTTCGAAGGTGGGTTCGTCGGCGGGCGGGATGGTGGCGAGGGTCCAGGATTGCTTGTGGTGCGCTTCGAGTAAATCGAAGGCGCGGTGAATGACGTTGAGCGCGCCGAGTCCGAGCAGGTCGACTTTGAATAGGCCGAGATCCTCCACATCGTCTTTGTCCCATTGGATCACCGTGCGATCGTCCATGGTGGCGGGTTCGATGGGCACGAGGGTGTCGACGGGTTCATGGCCCAGAAGGAATCCGCCGGGGTGGATGGACAAGTGGCGTGGGGTGCCTTCGATCTCTTTGGTGAATCGCACGAGATGCACGTGCATCGGGTTGGATTCGTCGAAGCCTTCAGCAGTTTGCTGGTCGTTTCCGGGATATTCGAAATGTTTAAGTTGGCGGGTGAGACGTTCGGTGGCGATTTTGGTGAGGCCGAGCGCTTTGCCTACGTCGCGCAGGGCCGACTTCGCGCGATACCGAATTACGTTGGCGACCATGGCGGCGTGACGACGATCATAGCGACGGTAGACGTATTGGATGACCTCTTCGCGACGGTTGTGTTCGATGTCGAGATCGATATCCGGCGGCTCAGCGCGTTCACGGGACAGGAAGCGTTCGAAGAGCAGTCCCATGCGCACGGGGTCGACAGCGGTAATGCCGAGGCAATAACACACGGCCGAGTTCGCCGCGGAACCACGTCCCTGGCAGAGGATATGATGGTCGCGACAAAAATTCACGATTTCGTGCATGGTGAGAAAGTAGCCCTCGTATTCGAGTTCGTGGATGAGTCCAAGTTCGCTTTCGAGTTGGGCGAGCACGTCGTCGGGGATGTCGCCGCTGTAACGATGTTTTGCGCCGTTCATGACTAGCTCGCGAAACCAACCGGAGGCATTCATGCCGCTGGGCAGCTCATCCACGGGATACCGGTACCGAATCTCTGCGAGGGAGAAGGTGCAGCGTTCGGCGATTTCGGTGGTGTGATAGACCGATAGCGAATCGTCGGCATAGAGGCGGTCGAAGCCTTCGGGGGGTAACAGCGCATGGTTCGCGTTGGGGCGGATGAGGCGTCCGGCAGTGGACAAACTTACCCCGTGGCGAATGCAGGTGAGAATGTCTTGCAACGGTCTGCGCGCGGGGGTGTGATAGAGAATTTCCATGCCCGCGACGGTGGGGACAGTGTGACGACGTGCCCATTCTCGCAGGGCGTGTTCGCGGCGTTCGTCTCCGGCTTGACGATGGCGGGTGAGCAAAGCGTAAAGGCGATCTCCGAAGGTGTCGCGCAAATCGGATGAAACCTCATTGCTCAGCGAGGTCATTCCCGGCCATAACGCGACGAGTCCGGCGGCATGCTCGTAGACTTCCGACCACGTGACATCGCTAAGGCCTTTGGGGGAGCGGAGTCGGCCCTTGCTGATGAGTCGGCACAGGTTTCCATAGCCCGCGCGGTTTTCGGCGAGCAACAGGATGCGGTCTTCCCCCACGCTCATCTGAGCACCGCTGATGAGTTGCACACCGAGTTCCCGCGCACGCACATGAGCACGTACTAATCCGTAGACCCCGTCGCGATCGGTGAGTGCGAGGCTCCGCAGTCCGAGGCGGTAGGCTTCGTCCACGAGTTCATCGGGATGACTCGCGCCTTCGAGAAAAGAGTAATTGCTCTTGCACCACAGCGGCGTATAAGGCGCGTCGAAAGTCATTGGACTTCCCCATGCAGAAACCAGCGGCGGCGTTTATCGTCGTGATAAATCCAGAGCCAACGACCGCTTCGGGTTCGGACGTAGTAGTAGGCGCGGGTGACTTCTTTGACCCACCAGCCGCCGGAGATGACTTGGGGTCCGATGATTTCCTCGACCGGGCCTTCGCTGACTCCGGCAATGAGCCAGCCATCGGGATCGCGACGGTCGCAGCCGGGCAATTCGAGGGGCGGCGTGAAAAGCCGACGGACGACAGGACGTGTAGGCGTGTCGTGGGGTTTGGCTTCGCGGACACGGTTGAAGAGTTGCCAGTGGTAACGCGCTTCGGGCAGGTGGCCTTCGGAGAGAGTCGCATGGACGACGGCGTGATTCCCCCATTCGGCGCGTAAGGCTGCGAGTGCACGGTCGGCGCGATCCGCATCTGGGATGTTGCTCTCGAAGAGGTCGAGTTGGTGCGAGTCGGCATCAATGCCTTGCGCACGCAGAAACACTTCGTTCACACCGGAGTTGAGTGTGAGTGAATCGAGTCGAAGTCGGATGAGTGAGGTGATGATGACGGTCTCACGAGTCGGTTCAGCGGGCGCGATGGTCTCCTCGACGTCGGGGCCGTCGTCCAGTGACAGGGTCAACGTGAGTTGCTCAAGTAGCTCGTAACGGTCGTGGAGTTGAGCGAGAATCTGCGGGATCATGCTGGCGACCTGCGCGAAGATGCGTTCGGCGTTGGTTTCGGGCCAGTCGAAGGCGCTGGTGTGTTCGATGGGCTCGTGGATGGTGCGGGGACTGAGTGTTTCCCAGGCACCGCAAGCGAGTATGTGTAATTCTTCCGCGTCGGGTCCGAAACGTTTGCGGATGCTGGACACGGGGAGTTTCATGAATTGGCCGAGGGTGTCGATACCGAGTTTGGCGAGGGTGTCGCGCAGGGTCGGGTGGATGCCGAGGCTTTCGATGGGGACCTTGTTGAGATGGGCGCGTTCCTGGGCGGGACTGCGCAGGATGAGATTTTTTTTCGCGGATTTGGCAGCGGCGTAACTGCCGAAACGAGAGTACCCGACGGCAACAACGGCCTGAAAGCCGACTTCGCGCAGGGTGGTACGTATTTCCTGTGCCCAGTCGCTCAGGCTGGGGTAGAGATAGCGCAGGCCGGAGGCATCGAGCCAGAAAATACCGGGTTCCTGGGGGAAGGGTTCTACACGTGGGCTGAAATTCCAGAGTTGATCGAGAATCTGATCGGTACTGGTTTGAATTTCATTGGTGTCGACGACTCCGCCGCGTAGGGCTCCGGTGATGGCGAGTCCGGCGGCGTAGCGCATGCCGGGTAACACGCGCAGATCGAGGGCCAACCGGTTTGACCAGAGAATCCTTCCGGTCGGGGCATCGCGATCCACCACCACAACGGGCTGCCGGATCCAGTCGGGATGATTGCGCAGCAGCAGTTGTAGCGGCAGGACGCGGATATCAACACAAGCCATCCGCTCCATGGCATAACTCCTGATGCACCCCGCCGGGAGGGTTGCGTTTGTCTTTGAGGGTTTCGATTTCGCAGGTGAAACAGTCGTGGCCGGTGCGCGACTTTCGGGTGCGTCCGCGAAAGGAGACGAGGGATCCGGGTGTTTCGGATTGATGGGTGATGCAGAGTACGGTGGTGTTGGTGGATTTTGCGAGACCGGTGAGTTGAGTCTGGATCGACAAGGGCAGATCGCGCAGGGTGGTGATGTCGAGTACGATGAGTGAGAAGGCACGAGACCGGAGCAAGATGTCCGCGGCTTTGGCAGAGGCGCGACCATTCGGCACTCGCACGATGGGTAAGGCATTGAGATCGATCCCGGCGGCTGCGAAGTCGGGAGGGAAAAATTCGGAGCCGGGAATGGTTACCCATGCGACGAGTCCACGGCGGTGCTGTGTTGCGACGACGAGGGATGCTGCGAGGGTGAGCGTGGCGGTTTCCGCGCCGCCGTTTAATTCGACGAGGCGCCCGGCGAGTGCATCGAGTCCCCAGCGTTCGAAGGTGGGATTTTTGGGGATGAGATCCCGTGCGAGGGTGACCCGATCGGCGAGATCGATACGATTGGAAATATGTGCAGCGCTGGTTGCCATCCCATCAATATACTGAATATTTATACAGCTGTCAATGTGCTGGTTTTTATGCACAAACACCAAACGAATTCAACAAAAATGGCCACAAGCGACCGCGCAAACGTGAATGGAGTGCCGAAGAACCGGGGATATCAGGAATTCTACAAAGCCTTTGGTCTAAACGTCCCCTTCAAAGGTCTCGCCGGGGAACTCCTGGCCATACAGTTTGCGCATGCTCTCAAACGCGCGATCTTGTAGATACCGCGCTTCGAGGCCATAGCGCAACGTGGACCAGATCGAGTCGTGCGCGGAGTAGGCCAAGCGACTCGTGCGCATCCAGCGACCGAGTTTCCTCATCCAGAGATCCAAATTCGCGAGCGTGCGCCACACCGCAGGAATATAGTCGCGCGTGAACTCGGGATGCGGTACGGGATGCGAGAGTGCGTTGCGCGTGACGTCGTCATCGAAGCGGCATTCGAGATAACCAATCAACGATGCGCTGAAAACCTGCTGGCACATCGACAGGGATTGCAGCGTGATGGTGGATCCCTCGAAAACGGGAACGACCGGGCGCTTTGCTAGCGGATCCGCTGTACAGTCGACATGCAACACATCCTCGGGAGTGGCGAAGGTGCCCTGCTCAAGTGTAATCATCCCGGGATCGATTTGTACTACACGCCCCATTCGCACGACGTTTTCAATCCGGCGCAACTGAGCAAGTTCTTCGCGGTCGACCGTTGCGCAACGGAACTTTGTCGGCTCGATGCTCGGGTCGATCCGAAAAAATACCTTCTCGGCTTCCAATGAACTCGTGACGTCATTTAAGCTGTCCGCCTCCGTGATGGCTCGAACTTGCTGGAGAAACCATTGAAACGTGATGCCCGGTCGAAGGCCACCGCGGTCCAGGAGCCAGGAATCGTTACTGACAATCCAGGTGATGCGCTTTGGGTCGACATTCTGCTCAAGTAAAAACAGCACCGCATCGATTCCGGTCTTTCCCGCACCGACAATGACATAGCCATCGTGCGGCTTCCGGATCTTCACAAGATCATTCAGTGGCACCAGCTCTACACCGGACGAAACTTGATACTTGGGTGGCGTCGTAGCGGGTACTTGCACGTTCATGTATGACGCATCAACCGTCCGTCGGCCCACCTTTACTTCATAGGTGCATTCCGCATCAATCATCGAACTAAATTTACGGTCGCCTTCGTAGACGCACATTGGAAAATACTGCACACGGCCGGTTTCCAGAAGCTTGGTCATCACCCGATCATAATACGCCAGTACCTCCACGCCCGAAGCCAGCGAAGCACCGCCACGGCCCAGGACCATCGAGTTGACGCCG
The DNA here is from genome assembly GCA_046583315.1 of Candidatus Hydrogenedentota bacterium. Taxonomy (GTDB): domain Bacteria; phylum Hydrogenedentota; class Hydrogenedentia; order Hydrogenedentales; genus DTSJ01. The sequence continues at coordinate 3,415 of JAYGCN010000336.1, read as the reverse complement.
TAGAACGCGGCCGGCTGATGAAGTGTGACAAAGGAGTAGGCATCGTTCCAGTGTCCGCCGGGATTGGAGCGTTTATCGACAAGAATAAACGTGGCCGTGCGATCACGCGTCGCCACTTCATCGATAAAGGCCAGGCCCATCGCACCCGCCCCGATGACCAGATAGTCCGCTTCCAAGTTTTGCATTCCCTACGTCTCCGATGTGATAGAGCCACGGTGTCGTCGCACACGGTTGTTAGTAATTTAGATCCCGCTTCGCGATCACGGTACAAAAACGATGCGCCCCGAAATAGTGGCATCCCGGAGTTGGTTGATGGATTCCGGTGCATCTTCGAGAGGCCGTGTTTCGACCTCGCACTCGATCTTCCCGGCAGCAGCGAGATCAAGGATGTCGATCAATTCCCGCCGGGTTGCGACAGCCTGCGTGAGTAACTTGAGCCCCTTGAACGCGCACATCGTCATCGAGATTGGAGTCTCTCCACCCGGTACCGCGCACAGAGAGATGGTTCCGCCATGAGCAACGACGGTCAACGCGAGGCGGTGTGCGTCATGGGAGGGTGCTGTGACCATGATGACATCCATGCCCATGGCCGTGAGCTCTTCGATCGCTTCCGGTTGGGTCACGTCCACCGTGTGATCGGCACCGACGCGTCGGGCGAGCTCGAGTTTATCGGAATTGATATCCATGGCGACAACCGTCGCGCCCATGATTTTGGCGAGTTGGATGGCGAGATGACCCTGGCCGCCGACACCCACGACCCCGAACACTGTTCCAACCGAGACCTTGGCATTGCGAAGTCCTCCGAGAACACTCATGCCTGCGCAGGCCAGAGGAGCTGCCTGCTCTGGACGGACCCCGTCGGGGACGGGCACAACGAAGTCGGCAAGAACGACCACATATTCGGCATGAGAGCCGTCGTGTGTCATGCCCAGCACGGTCACATTCGGGCAGTGATTCTCTTCTCCCCGGCGACATTGTTTGCACTCACCGCATGATGAACGGAGAAACGGAGCTGCGATTCGATCGCCGATTGCCCGGTTTGTGACGCCATCGCCGAGCGCTTCAACCACTCCGACCGCTTCATGACCGAGGGTGAGATCGCGCTTCACGAGTGGGTCTACAATCTCCCAATCGCCGTCGCACAAGTGGACATCGGTGTAACACAATCCGGACGCTTCGACCTTTACAAGAATCTCGCCGGGGCCTGGCGTAGGGATTTCGACTTCGGCGAGGGTGACTTCTCCCTTGGGTTGGGAAAGTTTGATTGCTTTCATGGCGTTCTCCTTCGTTCTCCTTGGTGGATTAAGGGCTATTGGGTTCCAGTTTCGTTATCTCGCGCGGGACCTTGAGATCATCGAAGGTCCTCGTGGAAGTTGTTCCGGTCACGCCGCGTACCATTGATACAAAAAGCGTAGGAAGAAGCTGATCGAGGGTCCGCCCTACTACGAGAAAGCCGCCGCGCTCGAGTGAGACGAGGCCGTGCGCCGCTATCCAGAACTGATGCGCCACGGTCTCTGGATCGTCGATGAGTTCGACGCCGGTAGAGGTCGCTGCTTGGCTGATGACCTCTTGACAGACTCCGATAGCTGCGAGCTTCGCTTCCAACAGTTTGGGCTCGGTTTCCGCCATTGCTCCGTCCTGGGAGAATAAGAGCTCATACATTCTCGGGCGGCCCACTCCAGCGTGAACGTAGGCTACGGCAAGCTTGCGCAACGCTTCAAAAGGATCGGATGCACTGCTGGCCGCTTCAACGAGTATGCCCTGCAACCACTCGTAGGCCCGGATGCGCAACCCGTCTACCAAGTCCGCCTTCGAGTCGAAATACAGGTACGGCATCGTGGCACTGCAGCGATACTCAGCGGCGATCAGACGAAAGGACATCCCATCGATTCCGCTCGCCTCGTATAAGCGTTGCGCGACGTCCAACAGGGCGTTGCGGGTCTCTGCGATCTGTTCCTTTGTCAGTCGTGTCCTAGGCATCAATAAATAATACACTGTAAATTATACAGTGTCAAGTATAAAATTGATCAAGCGATATTGCCTGCGAACAAGGGTATTCCCTGCACATTGGTCGGTTGTGCTTGGTGTATTTTGATACAGTTCCCCCATGGACTCCCAAACTACCGACACTATTCGCCAATCCTTAACCGATCTACGCGCCACTGTACAGGCCGAAAAAGACGCCGCAACAGAAAGCATTGCACCGGTGGAACTGGATCAGGCTCGATTGGGCCGACTCTCGCGCATGGACAGCATGCAACAACAAGCGATGGCGCAGGAACAGGATCGACGTCGGGATACTCAGCTGAAACGAATTGAGGGGGCCTTCCAGCGCCTGGACAAGGGAACCTATGGGAATTGCGTGACGTGTAAGGAGCCGATTAGCACGGAGCGTATGGAGTTTGACCCGACGGTATTTTTTTGCCAAGCTTGCGCGACCAAGGCGGAGCGGCGGTAATGCCTTAACACAGAGGCGCGGAGAAACGAAGGCACAGAGGGGTTCAATTACCTCGTTGCACTTCTTCCGTGAATGGATGTTTCCGGGAACTCACTTAGGAGTTGTTTGACGACTTGGGGATGTTTGTCGGCGATATTATTGAGGGGATCACGGGTAGTGCGGAGGTCGTAGAGTTCGATGTTTTCGAATCCGTTTCGGGTACGGCTGGCGATGAGGCGGTAGTGTTCGTTGCGAATCGATTCGGAATTGCGCCAGTAGCCGACGACGCTGTCGTGGAGTTTCGAGCGCGATCCATCGAGCACGCTGCGTAGTGAGCGCCCGTCGAGCGGGAATTCTGTTTTTGTGTCCTTGAGGTTGCAGAGGTCCACGAGCGTGGGATAGAGATCGGTGGTTTGTACGATGGCGTTGCTTATTGAGCCGGATTGATGCAAACCCGGGACGTGAACGATCAGAGTGCTTTTGAGGGCGCGTTCGTGGGCGACGTGTTTGGCCCACATTTCGCCGTCGCCGAGGTGCCAGCCGTGGTCTCCCCACACGACGACGATGGTATTGTCGCGCAGGCCCAATTCGTTCAGTGCGGTCAATACCCGGCCCACCTGGCGGTCCACGTAACGTACGCAGGCCCAATACGCGCGGCGGGCTTGCATGCGGGATTCGGAGTTTAGGGGACGTGTTTTCTCGAAGGGCATGTTGTAGCGGAAAAACTCCCCGCTCGTGCTACCGTAATTGGAGTCGGGTTTGTCGGGATGTGGCGCGTCGGGTGCGGGGATATCTTTTACGGCATCCCAGTCCTGTTTCGGCGCGACGAAAGGCAGGTGGGGTTTGTAGAAGCCGAGTCCCATGAAAAAGGGTTCATCGCGATCCTTGAGTTCACGCAGTTTTTCAATCGCGACTTTTGCATTGAGACCGTCGGGCAGTTCCTCGTCGTCTTCGGCCGTGAACTGCATCAGGTCCTGA
>JAYGCN010000295.1:0-2675 GCA_046583315.1 Candidatus Hydrogenedentota bacterium | reverse complement strand
ATTGGGACGTTGATATCCGCGATTTTCGAGAGGGTATCGAAACGATGCCGGGCTAGCAGCTGTACCGGGAATATTGGAAACTGCTGTCGCGCCATATCGGGGATGGATGTATACGTGCTCTCCAGGATAACCGCAGCGGCTTCTACTTCGGTAGCGAGTTGTGCAGTGGGGCCGCCCCCCAGTGAACGTCCGAACAAGATGATCTGGTCAGCGGGAATTCCATGAGATTCGGTGAGGTATCGCCACGCGGCTCGAATGTCCGCGTAACATCGCTGCTCCGATGGCGAACCCGTCGACTTGCCGTAACCACCGTAGTCGTAGATGAAGGTATCCAATCCGAGGTTGCGGAAAATACGAATCGACTCGACGCGATGGCTGATATTTCCCGCGTTGCCATGAGAGAAGAGGACCGCGCCGCGCGAATCCCCATTGGCCGGGACAAACCAGCCGTGGGTGGAATTTTCGCCCACCGTCAATTCGACATCTTGCATGTTCCACGCGGCGTATTCCGGAGGCACGAATACTTCGGTAGAGGGCACGAATATCAGATACCCTTGAGCCGTGAAGAGAATCACAAGCAGACCGATGTAGACGAGCACGATATATGTTGCGGTCGTCCGAACTCGGCGTATCCATGGTCGCGCGTCGCTTTCTTTGATTTCCCTGGTCATTGGCGCGGGTGTCCCCCCAATCCCGTTTCCTCCAAACAGTATAGCGAACCTATTGAGCGCGCAAAAGTCCCGAATTTGAATCACTTTCCGGTGCCACCCTATACTAGACCCGTAATCGGAGTATTCACAATGCACGCAGACGACCTTTTAACACGCGAAGAGATTCAGGCGTTTTCCCGGAAGAGCAATTGGGGGGCAATGCGGGAGGGGGGGGGACGTGGGGGAGTATCGCGGCGATTTTCGCGATGGTGGCGCAGTGGCCCAATGTGTTTACCATTGTACTTGCGATTATGCTGCTGGGCGGACGTCAGTTGGGCATCGCGGTAATCATGCATGACGCGGGGCACAGCTCGCTATTTCGTTCGTGGAAGCTGGATCGTTTTGCGGCGCAGTGGCTGGGCGTGGCGTTCATTTTTAACGATGCGAAGGCCTATCGGATTCGACATGCGCGGCATCATCGACTCGGCGGTAGCGAAGAAGACCCGGATCTATACAAGTTTGTGAATTATGCGATGGCGCGCAAGGATTTTCTGCGCAAGTTGCGTCGCGATATTACCGGCGTGACGGCCTACCGCACGATTAAGGCCAACTTCAAGCTGCTCGGATGGCGTGGCGTGCGCACTTGGACAATTGCACACACAATACTGTTCGGCGTGTTGCTTGCCGTTGGTCATCCCTGGTTATACCTGCTGTGGATCGTCGCATACGCGACCACGAATCAAGTGATCTTGCGGATTCGCAATGCCGCAGAGCATGGTGCGGTGGAAGATCTGCTGGATTCTGATCCGCGCAAGCACCCGCGCACGACGTTGCCGCGCATTTGGGAGCGACCATTTTTTGCGCCAAACTACGTGAACTATCATCTGGAGCATCACGTACTCGCGAGCGTGCCGTGTTATCGCCTGAAGTCCTTTCATCGATTACTCAAAGAAAAAGGCTACCTCGATGACGCGGAGATCTGCGGGAGCTATTGGGAAGTCGTGAAGAAGCTTGTGCTGCCGCCGGGCGTTGAGAAAGAAAATATTATCGTCGCGATGCATTAACTGCCTCTTCTTTCTTTTCGGATGAAAAGGTCCTGCCGGACGGTATATTGAAAAGACCCTGAGAGCGAATTCCGGACTCTTGTATCTTACTTCTCACGAACTAGTTTGCGAATGAGGCCTGCCTGGTTATCGGGGATGTACAGGGTGTCGTCTTTATCGAAGGTGATGATGTCCGGGTTGGACATGCGCGCGAGATGAGCGGGGCCGCCATCACCCTGGGTGCCGACTTTTCCGATGCCGGCGACCGTGTGGAGGCGTCCGGAAGGCGTGACGACGCGGACGCGCAGGTTTATCTGGTCGCCGATATAGATGTAGCCCATGGAATCGACCGCCACCCCGCAGGGTTCGCCGATGTTGGCTTCGAGCGCAGGCAGGTCGTCGCCGTTGTATTTGGGTTCGCCGGTGCCTGCGACGGTGGTAATGATTCCGTTGGTGTCGATTTTGCGTATGCGATGATTCATGAAGTCGGCCGTGTAGAGGTTGCCCTGTGCGTCGATCGCGATGGCCGAGGGTGCGTCGAGTAAGGCCTCCGTTGCCGGGCCGCCGTCTCCTCCGAAGCCGCCTTTTCCTGAACCGGCGATCGTTGTGACGATTCCGTTCGTGTCTATTTTTCGAATGCGATCGTTGCCCGTGTCGGCGACGTAGAGGTTACCTTCGGGATCGGCGACGAGATGGTTGGGTCAGTTGAATCGCGCTTCGATCGCTGGTCCTCCGTCACCTTCGAATCCCGCTCTTCCATTGCCGACGATGATGGTCGTATCCCCGTCGGGTGTAATTTTGTAGATGCGTGCGTGACCACGTGTGAGCACGTAGAGGTTGTCCTGGTGGTCGGTGGCGATTCCGTAGGCGGAATTGATATTCATTTTGTGGGGCTTGCGAATCTTTTTCTGTCGCTCAGTTTTGCCCGTGCCGACGTAGGTTCTCATGATGCCCTTCTCGTCGATTTTCCGCACGCGGTTGG
>JAYGCN010000247.1:0-41106 GCA_046583315.1 Candidatus Hydrogenedentota bacterium | reverse complement strand
AGTGCAGTTATCTCATCGGAAAACTTACCCTCGGCAACCGCCGCAGCCGCCTTCTGATTACTCGCCAGAGCGAATGCGTCAATATCCTCGCGACTGATATCAAAATCCTTCGCAACATTATCCCCTGCGTTCCCCATACCGATATACACCTCCGGCTTCTCCTTGCTCAATCGAGGATTCGGCGATACCTTCGCGCCCGGCATTTGCACCATCGACATCGATTCCGTACCGCCAGCAATCGCGACATCCAACATGCCCGCACTGATTTTTCCCGCAGTCATCGCCATCGCTTCAAGTCCGGACGAGCAGAAACGATTAATCGTCACGCCGCTCGTCGTTTCCGGCATACCCGCCGCGATCGCAGCGATACGCGCCACGTTCACGCCCTGTGCCTGTTCCGGCATCGCACAACCCAGCGTCACATCCTCCACCTGGTCCGGCGAAATCCCCGATCGTTCACACACCGATGCCAACACCGCCGCCGCCATGTCATCCGGCCGCACATTCACCAGCGATCCACGCCCCGCTTTACCCACCGCCGTGCGCGTCGCCGCCGTGATATACACATTTTCCAAAGCCATTATAGTTTCCTCCAAATGAGTGAAATAGTTAGTCCAAAAAAGATGGTTAGTTACGCAACGGTTTTCCGGTCATCAACATCTGTTGTATCCGAGCCTGAGATTTTTCCATTCCCACAAGACTCACAAACGCCTCGCGTTCCAAATCTAAAATATCCTGCTCCGTCACTTTCGAGCCCGCCGGACGATCGCCACCCGTCAATATATGCGCGACCTTCTCCGCGATCAACACATCATGCTCGGAAGCAAATCCGCCCTGCTGAAATCCATACAAGGCCACCCGGAATGCCGCACGCGCCGGCTCACCCAATGCCGTCATCGTCGCAGGCAACGGAGGCGTATACCCCGCCTTCACCATACCCAGACACACATCCTTCGCACGTTTGATCTGTTGGTCGCCGCTCGCACAAATAATGTCATGTTCGCTCAGATGACCATTCTCAACCAGCTCAGCACCACTCGTGCTCACGACCGCCGTCGAAATATTTTGAAACGCGCGTTGCACATAGGGAAACAGATCGCCACCCGGCACGTTTGCAGGCACATACTCCTGAGCGCGACGCAACATCTCCTTACATCCGCCACCGCCCGGCACAAGTCCCACGCCCACCTCCACAAGACCACCATAGGTCTCGCCATTTATCACACAACGATCCGCCGCCTGAGCAATTTCGCATCCTCCCCCCAGCGTAAAGTGATGGGGAGCCGCAACAACCGGTTTGGAATTAAAGCGCAATCCCATCAGCACCTGCTGCAACTGATCGATAGCATTCTCAATCTTTTCCCAGTTGCCCTGCATCGCTTCACCGAGAATCACGAACACATTCGCACCCGCACAGAAATGCTCCGCCTGGTTACCAATCACTAGGCCATCGAACTCATCATTATTCAGCATCTCAGACGCTTCATTCAGCATCTGCCCCATGCCATCATCAATGCTGTTCATCTTCGTGTGAAATTCCGCACACAAGATGCCATCGCCGATATCAATCAGCGAGCAACTCTCGTTTTCTTTCACGACGTTGTTCGTTTTCGTAAGCAGATTCAAGCTGACGTTGTTTTCGTTTTGTGGGACGGGTTTGTATGATTTCGACGCGACATCAAAATACACATCCCCGCCATCCACAAAGTCATAGAAAGTCGACGCACCCGCTTCTTTCATCGCCACCGCAATCGGAGGCAACTTCAAGCCCTCCGCTTCCATACGATCACAGACATAATCAAATCCAAGAATATCCCACGTCTCAAAAATCCCGACTTCCCAGGCAAAACCCCAACGACACGCATTATCAATATTCACAATATCGTCGGAAATCTCCGGAATCCGATTCCCCGCATAAATCGCCGAGTTCGCGAAGACTTTCCAGGAGAATATCGCCCCTTTATCCTCGCCCTTCGTAAGCGTATTGATCTTCTCCGCCAGTGTTTCACACTTTTTCGCTGCTTTAAGGCTCGGGAAATCAGGACGAATCGGGTCCCGGTACTCAATTGTTTCGAGATCAAGCCCCAGAATGATTCGTTTACCCCGTTCGTCACGCTCTTTGGTCGCCTTGAAGAAACCAGAGCCCGTCTTGTTACCGAGATACCCCTTTTCCACCATTTTCTCAAGGAAAGGTGGCAACTTCATCAATTCAATGCACTCGTCATCCGGACAATTGTTCGCAACGTTGCCCACCACATTCACCAACGTGTCCAGACCAACTAAGTCACCCGTGCGGAACGTAGCCGACGAAGCATGACCAACCACCGGCCCCGTCAACGCATCCACTTCTTCCACACACAGACCATCTTTCAACATTTCATACGAGATAAACTGCGACCCAAAAGTAAGAATACGATTTGCGATGAAATTCGGCGTATCCTTCGCATAGACCACCCCTTTACCAAGCACATCCTCCATAAACGCCGCCATGAACTCAATGACTTCCTGATCCGTATCGGGTGCCGGAATAATTTCCATCAACTTCAGATACCGCGGCGGATTGAAAAAGTGCGTACCCAGAAAATTCTTCTTCATGTTGTCATCAAAATCATCGACCATGGAGTGAATCGCGATACCGGAAGTGTTCGACGAAATGATTGTTCCGGGTGTGCGATGTTTCTTCACATTCTCAAAAACAATCTTCTTAATCTCAAGGCGTTCTGTGACAACTTCCACGATCCAATCGCAATCTGCGATCTTTTCCATGTCGTCGTCGAAGTTGCCGATCTCGATCAGGTCCGCATTCGATGTCTTGTACAACGGAGCAGGTTTCGTTTTGAACAACGCCTTCTTGCTCGCGGCCGCAATACTATTACGCTTCTTCTTGTTGTCCTTATCCGCATCCGGCAAATCAAAGGGCACAATATCCAACATCACACTCGGGATACCGCAATTCGCCAGGTGAGCCGCAATCGCGCCCCCCATCACACCCGAACCCAGCACCGCCACTTTCGAAATCGTTCTCATGACACATAATCTCCTACACTAAAAGAAAAGGCATTCGCCCTAAACATACAATAAACACAGTAGAAAAGATACGCCAACCCGCAACCACAAGGGTCAATCACAGCCATTAGTAAACGTATTAACAGTCCGTATGATACCCTGTAGACACGGGCTTTTCAATCAATCTTTACGAGGTCAGCGTCTCAAACACCTCCCGCTGCTCAATCAACGCCGCGATCCCATCCTCCGGCCTCGTGCGCGCCTCCATCAACACCCAACCGTCATAATCCATGCCCACAAACAACTTCATCAACTCAGCGTACGGATAAACCCCAACATTAAACTCCCGCACATGCGCCGTCGCGCCAAATCGACCCTTCACCAGATCGAAATTCGACTCCAGCCCACCATCCAGCAAGTCCTCCGCATTCGAATTCCAGCACACCGCCACATTCGGATGATCCGCGATATCCATAATCTCTTTGATGATCGGCAACCGCTGACACTGGCCATGCACCTCCAGCCGAATCTCCTGACCATGATCCGCACCGAAAGCCCCCAGCTCATTCAGCGACTTCCCGATCTGTTCGATCGTCACTTGATGGTCAACTCCCTCATGAAAACTGTTCGGCTTCACCTTCACACCCGAACCACCCGTATCATGACTCAACAAAATAAACTCTTTCGTAGCCTCAATGGACCGCGCAAGTTTACGCGCACTAGGCGCATCAAAATTTTCATTGCTCCCAATCCCCACATGCGTCACCTGACTATCCGCAAACCGTTTCGCAACTTCCCCACGCTGCTTCTTCGTTAACTCACGCTCCACGCCATGCGCATGCGTCGTCCGAAGCTCCACGCCCAACACATCAGACGCCTCGCAATTCTGAATCAACATCGACAGATCCCACTTCTCGCCCCACAAATACGTCACCAACCCAAACCTCATCCTCGTCGCAGCAGAAGCAACCCCCAACGACGCACCCTGCGCCGCAACCCCGGCCACCGAAGCCGACACCAACGAACGAGACAAAAACTCACGACGATTCATAGATTTCATGACAAAGTATCCTCTCACGCAATTAAACATACAGAAATCCAGTTTACCTCACCGCAATCCGTCAATGCGAGGAGCTGCGCAAAGCACCTCGACCAGTCAATCTCAAATACTCACCAGTTCGGAGTTATGCGAAAAGGCCCCACGCCGCATCAGCGACACACACGACTCACACCGCAACTCCATCGCACGCTGCACCGGAGAAAGATACCCATTGTACGCCTCCATCGGATTCGCCCCATGCCCCAGCAACACCATCAGCACCTCCCGCGCAGCATCCCATTCCGCCGTACCCTGCTCAGTTTCCGAAAAAATATACACCCCCTGCAACAACGGCGCTTTACCCGAACTCGGCACCCCATTCACATCCACGCCCGCATCCAGCAGCCATCGCACCGATTCCATCCGCGATGCCACCACAGCCACCTGCAACGCCGTCAACCCCTCCCCATTCAACCCCTCCAACGCCGCGCCATCATCCCGCAACCCTTCCAGCCCATCCACATCCCCCAATCCAGCCGCATCATGCACCGGATACGTCAAGGTCACAACCGAAGACTCCTCCGTCTCCACCAAAACATCCGGATTAGATACACTAGAATCCCCACACCCCGACAAACAAACTAACAATATCCAGATAAATTTCCACATCCTCCGATCATACACCCCATGAGGATGCAAAGCATCCGTCGGTTTTCTTTGGTCTTACCTTTCTTTTTTCTAAAAGAAAGGTAAGTTAGTCGCCTACCGCCTTCGCTTCCGTCTTCGATTCATTCTCAAGACACTTCTTCAACAACGCTATCTGCCCACCATGATACACATTATGCGCCACCACCCCATGCAACAACACCTTCAACGTGAACTCCTTATGCGGCACCATCTCCTTCATGCGCGCGTCATCACACTGCAACACCGCCTCGCAAATCTCCCTGCCCAACCGTTCCAAATCCCGACACGCCGCATGCCATTCCGCCTCCCCATGCGACAACGGCAACGACGGCCAATCCGCTTCCCCATCCAGCGACACCGAATCCTCCCCTGCCAACACCGCCAGCATATACGACTGCCACGCATTCACATGATTCACGATCTCCCAAATGCTATGCAATCCATCCACCGGATGCGAAGCCGCATCCTCAGCCGAAATTCCCTCAATCACCTCCATCGTCGAAGGCCCGTGCCACGCCGGACCATGCGTAATCGAATTCAACAAAGCCGAAACCGTCGTCGCATCACTCATCCAACATCCTCCTGAGTCAAGACATCCCCACAAAACCACACACCGTCCATTGTGAAACATTTTCACTCAAACGTAAAGCAAAAAGTCGACTCCGAAACCCACGTTAGACAGTTTATACGTAAACCAATTGAATAGATGCATGAAATCATGCGAAAATAGACCCTATCTTTGACAATTCCAGGAACCACCAATGACCGACACCAGCAACATGAATCTACGCGAAATGACCGATGCCATCCTCGAAACCGAAGTTGTACTCCGTGAAGGCGGCGGCATCAGGGGTCAGGAACGCCAACACCGCAACGGACGCATGGTCGCGCGCGAACGCATCGAAAATCTGCTCGACCCCGATTCGGACTTTCTCGAACTCGGACTCTGGGCCGCCTACAAAATGTATCCTGACATCGGCGACGTGCCCGCAGCAGGTGTCGTCATTGGCGTGGGCCGCGTCAGTGGTCGTCTTTGCATGCTCATCGTTAACGACGCCACCGTAAAAGCCGGCACCTTCTTCCCCCAGACCTGCAAAAAAGTATTGCGCGCACAACGCATGGCCTTCGAAAATGGACTGCCCCTCCTCTACCTCGTCGATTCCGCAGGTGCCTATCTCCCCTTGCAAGACGAAATCTTCCCCGATGAAGACGACTTCGGCCGGATCTTCCGCAACAACTCCGTCATTTCCGCCGCAGGTCTCCCCCAATTCTCCGCCATCATGGGCAACTGCATCGCAGGCGGGGCCTACCTGCCCGTACTCTCTGACAAAATCCTCATGACCGAAGGCAGCGGACTCTACCTCGCAGGCCCCGCGCTCGTAAAAGCCGCCATTGGACAAGAAGTCGACTCCGAAGATCTCGGTGGCGCAAAAATGCACGCGGAAATCAGCGGCACGGTCGACTTTCTGGAAAAGGACGACACATCCTGCCTCCAACGTCTACGCAAACTCGTTGACATGTTGCCCGAAGATACGAAACACGAAGTTACCGGCGCACCCGCACGCGACCCCAAGGATCTCTACGACATCGTCGATGCGCACGGCAAAAAAGAATACGACATGCACGATGTCATCGACTGCATCGTCGACGCGGACACACTCGAAGAATCCAAACCCGACTACGGCCCGACGATCATCACCGCATACGCCAAAATCGGCGGACACCCAGTCGGCATCGTCGCCAACCAACGCAAACACATCATGAGCAAAGAAGAAGGCATGCAAATCGGCGGCGTCATCTACGCCAAAAGTGCCGACAAAGCCGCGCGCTTCGTCATGGACTGCAACCAGATGCAAATCCCCATCCTCTTCCTGCAAGACGTCATGGGATTCATCGTCGGCCGCGACGCCGAACACACCGGCATCATCCGTTCCGGCGCAAAACTCGTCAACGCGCTCAGCAACGCCGTCGTCCCGAAAATTACCGTCATCACCGGCGGCTCATTCGGGGCCGGCAACTACGCCATGTGCGGCAAAGCCTACGACCCCCGCATGATCTACGCCTGGCCCAACGCCAAATACGCCGTCATGGGTGCCGAACAGGCCTCCGGCGTCATCTTCGACATCACCCAAAAAGCCGCCATCCGCGACGGCAACGAAATGGACCACGAAGAACTCGATGCCCTCCGCCAAAAAGTCCACGACGGATACGCCGAAAAAACCGACATCCGCTGGGGAGCCGCACGCGGCTGGGTCGACGCCATCATCGCGCCCCACACCACACGCGAAGTCCTCATCAACACCCTCGAAATCGTAAAACGCCCCCAACCCAAAAGCCGCTACCACACCGGCGTGATACAGACTTGAACCACCCTTCTTTCTTCTTGGGAAAGAAGAAAGAAGAACCGACGGATACTTCGTATCCTTATTTGGGTACCGTATCGATGCTCTTCAGCTCAGCCACGAAACTTGGATCATCGGGATCCACCACCAGTTTGGCAATTGGCGCCTCTTCCGCTATCCACAGCGTCCGCGGCTTATCTTCGCCCGGTTCCTGAACCGTGATCTCGATGCAAACGACCTCGCCATAGGGTAGTTGTAACGTCACTTCCTTACCCGCTCGAAACTCCGCGTTCACCGCCTGCTTGGCATAACTATAGCGATCACTCGGATACACCTGCGCCTCCCACTTCTTGCCCGACTTCATCGGAAAGGGAATATACACCTGCGGATGCGCGTCATCCGGACTCAAAAATTGATAAAACCCATCTTTCCGAACAGACCAATAGTACGTATCCATCGCTTCCGGCGCGATCTGTTCCACCCGAAAAAAGGTATGTTCCCCGCGCTGAATTTCTTCTTCAACATCCAGATACGCATCAAGCAAATAATTTCCATCCTGACTCACCGCGTAGGTATAGCGATCCCCTACGGCAATCGCATAATGTTCCGCCCGCACAATAAAGGTATTCGCATCAATATAAGCACGAATCGATTTGAACCCAAAAAATCCGACGCCCAACACGACCACCGCCGCGACAAGTCCCCCACCAATCAAACCCGCCGACCGAATCCGCTGCCGACGAAGCTGCGCCGAAATATCCGTCTCATTCAGCGCCGTCTCCACGTGAATCTTGTTCACAATTTCATCACGCAACTCCGCATCAAAAAGACCAGAGCTATCCTCCAAAGGACTATCAAGATCATCATCGGACATCCCCCACTCTAGAACAGTAACCCATCTTCCGTCAACCCCGCCCCAAGAAACATACCTACACTATGAATAATTGTTGACTTCGCGTGTATATTGAAAGTAGCCTTAATTGGTCGCTACTAGATCACGGTTCTGTATGGCCCGTCGCTATAACCCTCAGGGAGCAATCATTCACGGAGTCTGACGAACAAGCCCTAACCCGGACCCCGACATCGCCCCCGATTGGTGTGGCCATCGCCTGCCTGATTCTGGGCGTTTCATCATTGCTGACCAGCTTCTTCATCATCGGATCACTCCTTGGATTTATTGGAGTTGTGCTCGGCATCCTTCATCTTCGCCGCTCGTCCCACGCGCGAGTGATGGCCTAGTGGGGCAGCATTCTGTCCACTCTGGGTATCATCGCGTCAATAAGCCTTCTCACTTTTTATGTCTGGGCCTACAAAATGTTCATGGAAGAAATGGGTGATTACATGGATGACGATCAAGTAACCCAATGGGAGGGCGTTGTCGCCCCCGAACTCACGCTAACAACTCTGAATGGCGAAACCTTCACGCTTAGTGAGCTAAAAGGCAAACGTGTCATCATCGACATCTGGGCCACTTGGTGCCCACCGTGTATCGAGGAAATCCCGCACTTCGATCAGCTTCGAGAGGAATTCACTGAAGACGAACTAATTATCGTGGGGCTCAGCGACGAAGACATCGATACCGTACTCACTTTCCTGGACGAAAATGATGTCGACTACCCGATGGCCGCAGAGCAGATCGAGCTGCCCGATCCCTACGGTGCCATTAGCGCTTACCCCACCACCTTCTTCATTGATCGAAACGGTGTTATACAAACCGTCATCGTCGGCTATGAGGAACTCGACAGTCTGCGCGAATATGCCATGGCTGACGATTTCGAAGGGAAGCCACTATTGGAACCCGCTGTACCGCAGTCTGAGCTGCTCGTAAGCGAGACTCCACTCATCCCCGAGCTCGCATGGACCCTGAGAATCCGATCCGCGACCTCCCTCGCCATCGGCGACTGGAATCAAGACGGCATCGCCGATGTACTCGTCAGCGATCAGAAAAGGAAGCTGCATGTTATTAGCGATACGGGTTCAGAAATCCAAGCTGTTTCACTACCCGCAACATTCCAATTCATCGAATTTGGTATCCATGCCACTCAAGGCCCCCGATTGCTCGGCTATGACACGTGGGGGAACAGCGCGACCGTTGTTGACCGTTCCGGCAAAAAACTGTGGGCATACAAAGCGTTGATGGGCATTAATGGTGCCCACTGGGGCGACCTCGACGGGGACGGAACAGACGAGATGATCGTCGGCATGAATGGCGGCGGAGGGCTACACGGCGTTTCAGCGAAAGGAAAGAAACTCTGGAAAAGAAGACTCGGGAACGTATGGAACCAGGCCGTAATCTCTGCAAACGACCGTCACGACGCGCTAGTGGTCGCGACTGAAGCCGGAGGAACCATTCGCATTTTCGATGGAGACGGAAAAGCCATAGACACCCTGGAACCCGGCGGTGCCTACTTCAGCCCCGTCATCGCTGCGGAAATGGATCTCCAAGGAACGCGCCAAATACTTGCAATAGGCGATAACCGAATATTCGCGTCAGACCTTGAAGGCAATGTTCAGTGGAGCACGCCCGTTGACGAAGACAATAGCAAATGGGTCGACAAACCCATGGCCTTCGGCGATCTGAACGGCGATGGAACGAACGAATGGTTGTTCGTCACAGCAGACAACGAACTCGTCATCGTATCGCCGGACGGCGAAAAGCTGGGTGCGCTCGAAAACGCCAAAGGCATCGAAGAATTCGCCGTTCTTCCTCTAGAGAACGGAAGCGGATTACTCATCGTTCAATACGGAAATCGCATCGAAGCCTACCGAATGACTGCCGAAGCACCACTCGTCGAATAATTACCCATTTGCCTTCTCGAAATCCTGCATGAAGCTGACCAACGTGTCCACACCTTCGGCAGGGAATGCATTGTAGATAGAAGCACGCAATCCACCCACGGAACGATGCCCTTTGAGGCCTTTGAGTCCGACCGCGTCCGCCTCTTTGGCGAATTGCGCTTCGAGTTCTTCGGTCGGTAAGTTAAACGTCACGTTCATGAGCGAGCGATGTTCAACAGCTGCGGCACCGCTATAGAATTCAGTAGCGTCGATGGCACCATAGAGTTTTCCGGCTTTCGCTATATTGATCTTCTCGATCCCGTCGGTACCGCCCTGGCCTTTCAACCAGCGCGTCACGAGCATCAGCAGGTAGACACTGAAACACGGCGGCGTGTTGAACATGGAACCGTTATCCGCGTGAGTCTGATATCGGAAAATGCCGGGCAGGTCTTGCGGAGCCTGTTCAGCGAGATCTTTACGCACGATCACCATCGTCACACCGGAGGGTCCCATATTTTTCTGAGCACCGGCATACACTACACCAAAATCAGAAATATCGAATCGACGCGACAAAATATCCGAAGACATATCCGCCACCAACGGCGCAGTCGTTTTGGGAAAGTTCTTCCACTGTGCACCGGAAATCGTTTCGTTGCTGGTAATATGCAAATACGCCGAGCCGCTGGTTTCATTCAATTCATCCGCAGTCGGCACACGGCACGGACGGTCGCCTGCGCAATCAACAATCACATTGATATCGCCGACTTTCTTCGCCTCGTTAACCGCCTTTTTGCCCCAGGCACCGGAAAGCGTGTAGTCCGCCGACTGCCCTTTCTTCATCAAATTCATCGGCACCACGGCAAACTGTTGAGACGCGCCGCCCTGCAGGAAGAGAACATGATAGTCATCCGACACATTCAGCAACGAACGCATATTGTCTTCCGCTTCGTCCTGAATCGCGATGTATTCTTTGCTGCGATGGCTCGATTCCAGCACAGAGATCCCGGAGCCACTAATGTCCAGGAGATCACGTTGCGCCTCTTCCAAAACGGGCTTCGGTAGGATCGCGGGGCCTGCACTGAAATTGAATACATCACTCATAAATCTTGCTCCCTTGGGTCCGAAGACCGCAGTTTCGACGACTGAAAACAGCTCTCCCAGCAATACGGTTCGCGCTGGAAAGGCGGTACAATACGGGAACGCACCCGGCGATTGCAAGCTTTCACATCGAAGGGCAACCAAGTGCAACGAAAAGTGATATAATTCAGGAACGAATACGCATGGTGTCGGTACCTGTTATCGAGCCGAATGTGCGAAAGAACCCATCATGTCCACCGAAACCCCACTCGAAAATCTCGTCATCAGCGCCCGAGAAGGCGACCGGGACGCCTATGCCGAAATCATGGATCGATTTCGGGACAATGCCCACGCGCGCGCCTACGGTGTCTTGAACGACTTTCATCTCGTCCAGGACGTGGTCCAGGAAGCCTTTGCCGAAGCCTTTTTCAGCCTCGATAAACTGCGCGAACCCGCCGCATTCCCGGGCTGGTTCAAGCGCATCGTCATCAAACGCATCGACCGTGTCATCCGACGCAAACAACATCCCACCACCTCCATGGACGCCGCAAACGACATCGCTTTCGACGACGCACCATCTTCCGAAGTATCAGACGATGCGCAATTGGCCGACACGCTTGACCTTGCGCTACATACCTTGCCCGAACACGAACAAGAAGTTGCCCGCGAATACTATTTCAACGATAAATCGCAAAAAGAAATCGCCGACGACCTTGATGTCCCGGTAACCACGATCAAAAAACGCCTCTACGCGACGCGCCAACGCCTAAAAAACCAGCTCAGCGATCTACATCCCGATTACGAACAGCAGCCCCAACTGCTTCTGACACCCGAACATCAACTCTTCACCGCCATCCGAAACGGATACCTTCAAAAACTGCAACACATACTCATTAATAACCCCAGCCTCATCAACACTCAAAACGATGACGGTCTCACCCCCCTTCTATACGCCGCACACACCGCACACCATACCGGCGACCAACGAAGCGTTGACTTCCTGCTTACCACTGGCGCGACACTCGATGCCTATTCCGCCGCCGCACTAGGGTACACCGACCATCTCATCAATATCGCGCAAAGACTTCCAAACGCGCTCAACGCTCCGGGACCCTGGGTCCGCACCGCGTTGCATTGGGCCGTATCCGGTGGACACGACGCGCTCGTAGAATGGATCATCGGTCGCGATGTCAATCTGGAGCACACAGACTTCTTCGGCTGCACCCCCATACACCTCGCCGCTGAACTCGGCCACGCATCCACCACAACCCTGCTCGTAGAAGCCGGCGCGAACATTCACGCAAAACTCAAAAACGGGAAATCCGTGCTACACCTCGCCGCACAATCGCGGGATATCACAATCGTCGAAACGTTATTACGCGACAAAGCCAAACTCGACGTCTTCGCCGCGGCTACCCTCGGCCTTCAAGATCAGATGAAGCAACTGCTCAAGCAGGACCCCTACCTCATCCAGGCCAAACTCCCCTTCGGCGCGACACCCCTACATACCGCTGCCGAGGATGGTCAATTCGAAATGGCCCAATACCTGCTCGAACAAGGGGCGCAGATCGACATCGTCACCGCTGCACAACTTGGCTGGACCGATCACGTATTGACGCTACTCAACCAACACCCCAAACGCGTCAACCAGCGCGCAGGCTCCTTCGGCTACACCCCTCTCCACACCGCCATCACCAAAGGACAACCCGACATCGCCAGACTCCTCCTCATCCACGGCGCCGAAATCAACGCCACCGACCAGATGTACCAAAAAACACCCCTCGGCGAGGCCCTCTACTTCGGCAACGAAACCATGGCCCAACTCCTCTACCACCACGGCGCGCAGGAATAACGCTCGTCGTTTCCTCTTGCAAATTTCGGTGCCTGCGTGCTTCGAGCGTCTACACTCGCGAAAAAAGTAATTTTCGTCTGCCAACCATGAGAAGAAGCAACGATAAAAGCAGCAACCCGCCATACCACGAGAAGAATTCGATTGCCACGAGCACTATCGAAATAAATAAGCGCACGATGCCCCTGACGACCTCGTGTTTCGCGACATAGTCAACTACGGGCGCGCTTAGGCGATAATAGGTGTCACTGAATGCGTGGCCCAAACCATTGGTCGACAGACGGTTGTCCCGGAACGTACGCAATATATCAATATCCGTAGCGAGGGGTGTCCCATATGCTGCCGATGCCATAAAACAAGTGCCTCCGCTGCCACCCCTATTCTTCATTTCGACTGCTGGCTCCAAATACTCGTCAAAACCGATGTCATACCCCACGCCATCACCGTCAACCCCGACTCCAGGAATGTCAACAGGACGAGAATCTCCGTCATAATCCAATCCCGGCGCGTTAGTCTCAGTTCCCACATCAATAGCTGGTGAATCCATTGTAAGATGGTAGTCACCATTCACCGCATCAACAAATAGAGGATCCGCATCCATATTGCCACTCGCCTCGGCTACGAGCATATTCAGGCCCGTATCTCCTTCGCTCAGTAGAATACTTGTCGAAGCATCATCGTAATACGCGCCGTCCAAGTTCAAGTAAAACATATTGTTCAGCACAACCGGATCTGCCGTCGAGTCATTTTCATAAATTGCGTGACTTGTGTTATTCACAAAGATAGAGTTTACAACAATACCACTGTTCGAGTGAAAGAAAAGACCCCCACCGCGAGCCGCCGCAACATTATCCACGAATGTGCAGTTTGCAATAACGATGCCCGACTGGAACTCAAAATTGATCCCTGCTCCATGATCACTCGAAAAGTTATTACGAAAGATGCTATTGGTGATGAGAGCCTGAGTTCCTTCACGTATTTCTATCGCACCACCATGTGTCGCCTCGTTCTCCTCGAACAGACACCGATCCAAGATGAAAGGCTCTTCATAGGCCAATATCGCTCCGCCTTGATTCGTACCGCTGTTTCGGCGAAACGCACACTGAGACACGTTGGCACTCCCTCTAAACAGCATCAACGCTGCGGCATTATGACCTGCGCCGTTATCCGTGAAATCACAGTTCTCGATATCAGCATGCGCCGTGTCAATATAGATACCTCCCCCGAAACAACCTCACCAATCGAGCATACGGCACGTAGCGCTATCCCACGACAGAATAACCACCTGCCCCTGAGTTGACAGAGCGTACGAGAATAGGATAAACATACCGTCTAAGAGTCGAAGTTCACGTAGTAAAGGGGAAGTATTGATGGGGAAAGATGTAGTCAATTTTCGTTGTCACAGTTGCGCACATTGCTGTACCGAAGTAGTGTGCCTTCCGACACCGTGGGATGTGCGCCGCATCATGAAGATGACAGGCCGCGATCCCGAAGGCTTCATCGAATTTCTGGAGCCCGACGAAATTGAAGAAGTCGACATGGATGACCCCACCTGGATCGACGTGGACGGCGAGCAGTATATGATGGCCTTGAAACGCGACGAGAAACTTGGATGCGAATTCCTGAACAAGGAAACCAAGTATTGCAGCATCTACGAAGCACGTCCCCTATTGTGCCGTTTGTATCCCTTCGAACTTATCCAGGGCGAGAACGATGAGTTCCTGGGATTTCAACTTCACAAAAATGTGGGCTGCCCCAAACACACCGACGGCGAATACAAAACAGGCCCGCTCTACGATCTCGCCATGCAGGACGAACTCAATCAAGAAGATTATTGCGAACTCGTCGATATTTTCAATAACAAGAAATATCCAAACAAGTTAGCGTGGGACTTCATCACCTTGTTCACCGGTGGACTCACGAATTTTGATACCGCAATGGAACCCGCAGAACAATCTGACTAAAACCCTTCACCCTTCGAGCAGGTGAGCGACGAATTGAGGATTAAAAAGCGCCCGTGCGCGATTCCTTTATCCACATAACGGATCTGCACTTCTGGGAAGTGATCACAAATCCGTTTCGCCTGCTCAACAAGCGCCTAATCGGGAACGTCAACGTCATCCTCAAGCGTCGCCACGATTTCATCATGCAACGCGCTTGGCACTATGTGGACTACGTGGCTTCCCTCTCACCCAAAGAAGTCATCATCACAGGTGATTTCACATCAACCTCCACCCAATGGGAATTCGAGCAGGGGCTTCGTTTTTGTCAGGCATTGAGCGATGCCGGCAAACAAGTCACCGTCATTCCCGGAAACCACGACGTCTACACCTTCGCATCACAGCGCGATCGGATCTTCGCCAAACACTTTTTCCCGTGGCTTACCCAGGAACCGTCGCCAGTTGTCCAGAATCTCGCTGGCGGGACTCCGGTGCTGTATATCCCCACCGTTTGCCCCAACGCGATATCCTCCATGGGCCGCGTCACGTCCTACCAATTGGACGCCGCAGCACTCCTGCTCGACCGACTCGAATCGCCTGTCATCATCGCAGCACATTACCCATTCCTCAATGAGACGCTGGGCTATACAATAAAGCCGAACCGTCGATTGCGCAATGCCGACCGCCTGCAGATGATGCTGGGTGAATCAGGAAAGGAAATCCTGTACGTCAGCGGACACGTCCACCGCTTCAGCGACACCGTCGATCCGCGTTACCCAAACATTCGCCACCTAACGAGCGGCGCCTTCTTCCGAACAGCCCCTGAGTCCAATGCCGACGGCGATCTCACCGTGGTCGAAGTATCTACAGAAGGCACCTTCGAACTAACACGGCATCTTCACCACGACGGTGCCTGGCACACCCAATAAAAAACGCGCCGAACTCGGGATGAGTCCGGCGCGCGAAAATATAAATTTCAGGTGATGCGACTTACATCATACCGGGCATACCACCCATGCCGCCCATGTCAGGCATGCCGCCGCCCATGGGAGCACCGCCGCCAGCAGCCTCGTCTTCCTTGTCCGCAATGAGACACTCCGTCGAGATAAATATTCCTGCAACGCTGACCGCATTCTGAGTGCAGGTGCGCAGTACCTTCGCAGGGTCAAGAATACCGGCTTTTACCATGTCCTCGATTTTCCCGGTCGCCGCGTTCAGACCGTGGCCCGCCTTGGCTTTTTCGACTTCCAGAACCATCACCGCGCCTTCATGTCCGGCGTTCTGCGCAATCTGGTATAACGGAGATGCGAGAGCGGATTTCAATATAGCCGCGCCAGTTTTTTGGTCACCTGACAATTTGAGGTTGTCGATCTTGCCACGAACCGCAAGCAAGGTCGTACCACCACCCGGGACGATTCCTTCTTCAAGCGCGGCACGTGTCGCGCTCAAGGCATCCTGCGTACGCGCCTTCTTCTCTTTGAGTTCGATTTCCGTTGCGGCACCAACCTTGATGATAGCCACGCCACCAGCAAGTTTAGCCAGGCGTTCCTGAAGCTTTTCGCGATCGTACTCCGATGTAGTGGTTTCAACCGCACGACGAATCACTTCGATACGGGCGTTCACATCCTTTTTCTTGCCGCCGCCTTGAATAATCGTCGTCACGTCTTTGGTAATCTCGATGCGTTTGGCCCGACCGAGATCCTTGAGCGTAACGCTTTCCAGTTTCATGCCGAGATCTTCGGAAATGTATTGACCACCAGTCAGCGTAGCGATATCGCGCAGGATTTCCTTGCGACGGTCACCAAACGCCGGGGCTTTCACCGCTGCAATGTTCAGCATGCCACGAAGACGGTTAACCACGAGAGTCGCAAGCGCTTCCCCTTCAATATCTTCGGCGATAATCAGCAACGGCTTACCCGCCTGAGCAACGGCCTGAAGCATGGGAAGCATGTCCTGCATCGAGCTGACTTTCTTCTCATAACAAAGCACATAACAATCTTCGAGCTCAACGTTCATGGTTTCCGGATTGGTTACAAAATAAGGAGAGAGGTAACCGCGATCAAATTCCATCCCGTCAACCACTTCCACTTCGGTCTCAAGGCCTTTACCTTCTTCAATCGTAATAACACCATCGTCACCGACTTCTTCAAGCGCATCGGCAATCATATTACCAATTTCAGTATCCCCGTTGGCCGAAATGCTGGCAACCTGAGCAACTTCTTCTCTGGTTTTAAGTTGTTTCGACTGCTTTTCGATGTTGGTTACCACAACTGCGAGCGCTTTCTCCATGCCACGTTTAAGCTGCATCGGATTCGCGCCGGCCGTAACCTGCTTAAAGCCCTCGTGGACCATGTGCTGAGCGAGCACCGTAGCGGTCGTCGTGCCGTCTCCAGAGTCGTCCTGAGTCTTGCTCGCCGCTTCGCGAATCATGCGCGCGCCCATGTTCTCAAATACGTCAGGCAGGTCAATTTCCTTGGCCACGCTCACGCCATCTTTGGTGATGTTCGGTGCGCCGAAGGATTTTTCGAGCAAAACATTGCGACCCTTGGGTCCCAATGTCGCCTTAACCGCATCTGCGAGTATGTCAGCTCCACGAATCAGTGAAGTCCGGGCATCTTGACCGAAAAGCATCTGCTTGGCCATAGGTAATTCTCCTTTGCTTTGTTAAGCGTTTAAATATAGAGCGTTAGACAAATTGTGGCCGGCCTGATAAGCGTGAATCGCAATAATGCGGCGCAGGCCGTATCAGCACTCAGTAGCCCCGAGTGCTAAAACTCGGCAGGATAATAACATAGCACCAACCCTCTGTCAACATTGAACGCACGTTAGGCCGAATGAAGCCAACACACCCTATACCACACTTTGTGGCTCCATTTCCGGTGACTCCTCAACAGTATGCCCAAACAGGCCCAATTCAGCTCAAATTACAGTCCCTGAGCAACGCACAAGGAAAAGGCTTCGCCCCAGGAGCCCTGCCGAGTCTGGCTTTCCAGCGAACGATATAACCAACGCATATACTCCTCACGCTTGATGGTATACGCGCCAAGGCTTTCGAGATGATCGTTGTGCAACTGGCAATCGACGAATTCGATTCCCGCCGTATCGGCGTAACGCATCAACGCCCAAAATGCCAGCTTCGAAGCATCGCTCTGTTTGGCAAACATCGATTCCCCGAAAAAACAATTGCCGAGCGACAAGCCATACAGCCCACCCACCAGCGTCTCGCTATTCCAGCACTCCAGCGAGTGTGCAACGCCCAGTTCATGCAATTGGCAATAACTCTCCCTCATTTCCTCAGTAATCCAGGTGCCTTCCTGATTCCCGCGAGGAATGCCGGAACAGTTTCGAATCACTTGCTCAAATGCTTCGTCCATGGAAAGGCGCAGTTTCATTTTTCGATACGACTTTCGAAGACTCGTTGAAGGGCGAAACTCCCCGGGACGAATGACCATTCGAGGATCAGGAGACCACCACATAATCGGATCCCCAGCACTGTACCATGGAAAAATCCCCATCGAGTAAGCCATCACCAAACGTTCCGGACTAAGGTCTCCGCCGATCGCCAATAAGCCTTCTTCGTCCGCGTTCGTAGGAGAGGGAAACCGGAGGTCGTCGGAAAGAAGGTATATGGACATGGCGATGAAAGCCTAACGGCCCTTAGCGGAAAACGAAAAGGTGAGCGCGTCATCCACGAGATCCACTTCGGCGCGGCCTCCTTTGTCGAGCTTCCCAAACAGCAATTGGTCGGAAAGTTTATCCTCAATCGCGCGTTGTATGAGACGTCCTAGAGGTCGCGCACCCAGTTTCGCGTCATACCCTTCCTCCGCGAGCCATTGCCGGGCATCGGATGAGACCTCCAACACGACTTTTCGGGATCTCAATTTATCCTGCACCTGTTGGATGAATTTGTCAACGACCTGCAAGACAATTTCCATCGGCAGACCATCAAAATGGATAATCGCATCCAGTCGATTCCTGAACTCCGGCGAGAAGGCTTTTTCGATGGCTTTGCGACTCTTATGACTGGCCTCATCGTCATCCGAGGAAAAACCAATCACGTTACTCGCCATCTCCCGCGCACCCGCGTTCGAAGTCATAATCAAAACCACGTTTCGGAAGTCCGCATGCTTGCCCATATTGTCGGTCAGCACCCCATAATCCATGATCTGCAACAGAATGTTAAATATATCCGGATCGGCCTTTTCAATTTCATCCAGCAGAAGCACCGTGTATGGGTGTCGCCGAATTTCATCCGTGAGCTGTCCGCCTTGTTCGTACCCCACGTATCCCGGCGGCGCACCAATCAATCTCGCGACGGCATGCTTCTCCATATATTCGCTCATATCAAAACGCGTGAAGTGTACGCCGAGAACCTCAGCAAGTTGTTTGGCGAGTTCCGTCTTGCCAACACCGGTAGGGCCGGTAAACAGGAACGAACCAACCGGCCGCGTTTCGGGACCCAGACCCGCGCGCGCACGTTTGATAGAAGTCGCGATGATTTCGATGGCCTTGTCCTGACCAAATACCTGGGCTTTCAAATCCGATTCCAGCGTTGCCAACTTACTCTTGTCATCATTGGAGACCGTGCGCACCGGAATGCGCGCCATTTCGGCGATGATGCGTTCGATATCAAGCGGTCGAATCGTCTTCCGCGTCTTGGTCGTCTGCATTTTGATGTTCGCACCCGCCTCGTCGATCACGTCGATCGCTTTGTCCGGCAGGAATCGATCACTGAGGTGCCGATTCGAAAGTTCGACCGCGGCTTTCAACGAGGAGTCCGTATACGTGATACCGTGATGCGCTTCGTAACGCTCTTTGAGGCCGCGCAGAATACGAACCGTCTCCTCGACCGAAGGTTCTTCAACATCGATCTTCTGAAAGCGCCGGAGCAGTCCGCGATCCTTTTCGAAACTCTGTTTGAATTCGTCGTAGGTTGTACAACCCATTACCTGCAAATCGCCCGAGGCCAAAATCGGCTTTAACATCGTCGATGCATCCATCTGTGATCCAGAAGCAGATCCCGCACCAACGACGGTATGAATTTCATCGATAAAAAGGATCGCATTGTCACGTCCTTCGAGCGCCTTGAGAACCGCTTTAAGGCGTGCCTCGAAATCGCCGCGGTATCGCGTCCCAGCCAGCAGCGCCGCCATGTCCAGGCGTATGATTTCAACATTCTCGATGATTTTCGGCACGCGGCCCTCGTGAATCCGCAACGCGATGCCTTCAACAAGAGCCGTTTTACCCACACCGGGCTCGCCAACGAATACGGGGTTATTTTTGCGACGCCGACACAGCGTGCGAATCGCGCGTTTGAGTTCTGCATCGCGACCAATAAGCGGATCGATTTTCCCCGCAGCGGCGCGTTCGGCCAGGCTGTCGGTAAATTTGGATAGCGGATCCTTATCGGGCTGACCGTCGTCCGTTCCGAAGTCTTCGCCAAGCTCCCCCATCGCATCATCGTCATGGGAGATGACGCGCAAGACATCCAGACGCGTCACGCCTTCTTCAGCCAGAAAGTAGGCCGCGTAAGAATCTTCTTCTTCGAAAATGGACGCGAGAATATCGCCGTTGTCGACTTCTCCTTTCCCCGAGAATTGCACGTGCGCGAGTGCGCGATTCATAAGTCGTTCGAAGGATTGCGTCTGATGCACATTCAGGTCATGGTCATCGGGCACCGTCTCCATTTCGTCCGCCAGAAAACGCTCCAGACGATTGCGAAGATGATCCACATCGGCACCGCATTCAATGAGCACATCCTGCCCGTAGGCATCACTGAGTATCGCATAGAGTACATGTTCGGCACACAAATATTCATGCCGACGCTGTTGCGCCTCGTCGATTGCCGATTTGAGCACTTGCTCTGTTTCTTTACTTAACATCGTTTAATACCTGTCTGTGAAATGCGATCAATCCTACTCTGTATTACCTACAACCTTGTCTTAAGATTCATTCCATTTAATTGATTTGGACACTTTTATTCCGGCTCCATAGAACATTTTAGCGGAAACCCTTGACCCTCTGCCTCAACATGCACACGATTCATCTTCGTTTCTGCAACGGCCGCCGGGTAAACGCCCGCAAGACCCACGCCCTGCTGATGCACCGAAAGCATGATTTCCAGAGATTCTGGCGACGACTTGCGGAAAACGGTCTCCAGAATCATCACCACAAATTCCATGGAGGTATAGTGATCATTATGAAGGAGCACTTTGAAACGACGCGGCCGTTTGACTTCGTCCCGTGATCGGGTGTCGACATTCCCGTCGGTTTCTTGATCGAATCCACTCATATTGGCCTAACCCTGCGTTCGGAGCATCCCAGCGTTCTGCACTGATCATATCACGAGAACGGGCGAGCGCGCGAGTGCAATCGGAACGAGGCTACTCTACAAGATAAAGCGTCGCGGCGATTTCGACTCCCATTTCCAGCAGGGGTGCCTCTTCATCGTCGTTTTTTCGCGGACCACGATTGTCCAGACCGCTGATGGCATCGGAATACTGACCCAGCATGCTGGAGATGGCATCCCCGCCTTCTCCCAATTCAAGTGCGAAGAAAAGATTCATGTCCGTGCGCACCAATTTCCCGTCGTTGATGTCAAAGTAAATCCAGTTTTCACCCGTAACCTCAAAAGTCGGCATCGTCAGGTTCATACCCTCGCCGAGCATGCTACTTGGAGAAACAATCTCCCCATCGACTTGCGTTGACCGTATCTGCTGCTGAATCACCCCCACCTCGCGCGTACCAATCCACTCGTAACGAACCAGCGTGTTGTAAGACGTTGCCGACGCAGGCACGGCCAGTCCCGGCACAGGCATAGTGAATTCGGAGGTCCATATCTGACCAATCTCAAGATTCGCGGTCTGAAAAGGGGACGGTGCCAGCGCATCCGCGGGAGAGAGTATCGTGTCAAAACCAGACGGTCCTGACACTTCCTGTACCATGCCATCCGGCGACACAACCATCGTGACGGCTTCGGTGAAGAACTCGAGTTGGGAGATCCCCTTGATGGAATCCCCCGCATCGGTGTCCACCTGCTCGAACTTGTTCATCGACATATCGACATTCTTGCCAGTCTGGTAAAGGTGTACATCTTCGCCCATGAAATTCCCGGTCATTTGGACGCGATCAAATTCCAGTTCAAGCGTGCCGAATCCTCTACGGTCCACCTCCTGCGTTTCGAGTCCGAAGGTCATATTCATGGTGAGCCCTATCGCGGAGTCTACACCAAGGTCGACACCTTTTCCCTTCACCGACGCGTCAAGTTGATAGGTGAGATCCTCTCCTTCCGTAAATCGGTAAGCGAAGGGGCCATCGGCGTCAAAGGTGTATTCATCGCCAAATACCCCGGAGAGCGCATCGGGCGTATCGATGACACCGCTTCTAGCCAGAGCATATCCGCCAATCGTTACGGCAGCGACGAGAGCGATAATCGCGTAACCAGTTCCAGCGGAGAAAGGTGAACCGACCCCTGCCGCTCCCGGAAGAGGCACCACCACCTCTGGCGGCGCCGGAGGTGGTGGTGGCGTGGTGTTGACGTTCCGTGTAACCATATCGAGTACCCCTTACCCAATCCCGATACTACGTTAAGCCGTAATATCTTTGATTCTACCTCACTTAGGGGTAAAGCGCAAGCGTTAATTACGGCAATAGCGTCTTAATTCTGGGAATAGGCACCGCTACTGTAACCAGCGGAGCCTTGCGTCGGTGCAGGGACGGCCCGGCGCTCGCCCTGGTCATTCAAGGTATTGAGAAAGGCAACGAGCGCCTTCACGTCGTTGGGGTCGAGGCGAATGGACTTCAATTCTTCGTCCCCATTTCGAAGCTGTCCCATGCGCGCAAGAAACGCCGCCTCAACTTTCTGCTCAACGGCCCACTCCAGGAAATCGTATTCACCAGAATGCATGTAGGGATCGGTGGAACCAAGATGGCGCAGAGGCGGCGTTTTGAAAGTTCCGATGGTGCGCGCGAAGAATGCCTCACGACTGTCGCCCGGCAGTCTCAATGGAGAGGTCTCAGGCCTCGCAAAATTCCAGTGACCGAGATCGACGTGTCCCTGATCGCGACGACGCGAAATGGAACGAAACTGTGCAGGGGAAATTTCGTTCACGTTTCGTATGGGGATAACGATGGTGTCAAATGATCCCGCCCCGTGAAACTTTTCGTACTCCATCTGGGATACACCGGTGTTGTGGTAGGTATCGTCCATGAAAAGAGGCGGTACATGACAAGCCACACAATTCCCCGCCTTGTCCCGACCGGAACTACGCAAGAAAATTCGGTAGCCCTCGAGTGCTTTCGCGTCGAATCCGGAGATAAACCTTGCAGATTGAAGCCGAGCCAGCACCCCGTCTGCGTAGGCTTTGGGCGTTTCGTTTGCGCTGGGCTGTAACGGCAATCGATTCACACGCATAAATTCGTCGTAGGGCGAATCGAACTCGCTCTTGAGGGTGCGCATGAACGCCGCAGTCGCCGTGGCAATATCATCAGCAACTTGAACATCGCTTCGATCGGAAATCGTTACGTCGAAAGCACTCTCATACGATTCTGAGTGTGAGGGGTTATTGTCGAACACCCAGCGAACACGTGCCAGAGCGGCACTTTCTTCACCCGGAAGCCAACCAAAGTTCCGGCCCACCAACGTGCCGCGAACCTGATCCTCCAGCGTCGCGAATTCACCGTCCATGTGGATAAAGGCATGCTCCCCCACGTCAAGCAGCGTCGGCGTGTTGCGCAACGTTTCACGGCCCGGGTCTTCCGTGCGCCAGGGATGCCAACTGCGCTGGAATAATTCCGTAAACGCGCGCGAACCCAAGGGATCAACTTCCGCGTGGCACGATGCACAGCTCGCCTCCATATCCGACCCGGGATTGCTGAATCGCGCCTCGTGAAACATGGCACGCCCAAAAGCGACCACCTCATCCTGAGTGGCCGCCTTCGCGACATTCGTCAGTGCCACGAGAATCAGTGCGGTGTATAAATAGGGGCGCATCAAGCTAGAGGCGACCCGCTATTTCTCGTCCGTGGTAATCTTGAACGAAACTTTTACTTTTTCCCAACGAAGGAACGCCGTGGTCGAATGGGCTGAGGGATCGTCGAATCCATACACGAGCCATTCCTGATGCGGTGCAGCCTCCGGAGTCACATCCACGCGCAGAACGTCGTTCTCCGCTTTGTACATGAAACTCCCCCACTTTACTTCTTTATTGATAACGACAGTCCATTTGTCATCTGTGGGAATCATGAACAGACTGTAGGTACCCGCGGGTAAATCTTTTCCCTCAACTTTTACGTCCTGTGCCACCACGAAGGACGTGGACTCATTAGCACCGGCACGCCACGGACGGGGATCGCCATTCTTCGGAACCAGCGGTCCAATCTGCGGATTGTCGCTCTTTTCAGTCCAGACGTCGCGCCCTTTCACACCAGGGCGATGATAACTGATGGTAATCAGATTGTCCGTACCGATCGTCTGAGAGACGGTTGCACTTTGACTTGGATCGGGACCCTTTTTTTTCCGTTGCGCCTGTGAATCCAGTGCGACACACATCGTGAGCGCAACGCAGGTCAGCGTAGTGATGATTTTTGATACCAAGGTCATGATTTTTCTCCCGTTAAATTTGAGCTTCCATAGTACGTTTCAATTCAAACCCAAATCCACCCCCGCGTTCCATAAATTCGCTGAAATTGTTGAAATTCGTGCCAAGGTGGTTTTTTCCCACCAAAAGTGGCATAGTGGATGGCCTGTTCGTTGTTCTATATGGATATACGAGAACTTTTCATCATCATAAACAAAGGAGTCAACACATGGAAACGCGCGAACTGAATCGCAGTGAATTCTTCAAGACGACCGTGGCCGCTGGTGCCGCAGCAACATTGGCCATGACCGGATTTAATCGTATGGCTGAAGCCGCACACCACGAGTCCATCACCCAGCTCGCTGTTTTCAGCTACAAGCCTGAAAAGAAAGACGAAGCGGCTGAAGCCCTGGCTGGCCTTGCCAAAAAAGTTGAGGAAAATGAGCCAGGCGTCTTGGCGTATATCCCTCACCTCAATGAAAAAGATAACGAAGTCGTCTTCTTCGAAATCTACAAGGACAAAGAAGCGATGACAAACCACGGCAAGATGCCGTACATGGGCGACCTCGGACCTATGTTCGGACCCAATGGTGCGTTCAAACCACCGTTGAAGATTGTACCGCTGACGAGTGTCGGCGGCTTCCATCGCTAAGAATTAGACGTATCGAATTGTTTCGGGACGGTCTGCACCACGCGGACCGTCCCGTTTTCTTTTTTAGAGCAACTCGTCAAGCTGATCCGCGACAGCAGTGTTCAAACGTTCGACATACCCAAGCGCGTACTCTCGCAGGTTCAAGCTGTCATCTGTTATCAGCGGCGTGAGATCCATTCCAAAAACGGCCCCTTCGACCTTGTCATTCTCATGAGGATCAAGATAAGTCGCATGCGCAATACGGCGGCCCATCGCGGCACGGTCGTAACGTTTGCCTTCAAGTTGGGATTCGAACACTTCGAGTAGTTCACGTTGCAGTTCGGGCAGGCATGTTGTATCCATCACCACTTTGTCGTCACCCACAAGCCAATCAAGATCACGCCATACTTCGCAGCCGACGAGCCGCGTAGGGCGGTCTGCGGAATCGAGCTGACGGATCGCCTGAATAACCTGAATCGTCACGGCAACATGCGCGTAATGTTTGTCGAGCAGGTTATGCGTGTAAATCACACCGGGACGCGTCGCACGGATAATCTCAAGGATGTCTCGCATCGGCCTCAGGTCAGCGGGGTCCTTCGTTTCGTCGTTGCTGTAGCCGAGCTGCACCTGAATGCTGTATTTCCCGATGTCAGCGGCCCGATTCTGCTCTTCAATGCGCGCGGCAGCCATTTGCTCGTTGGTGTAATTCGAAAACCGTCCCGTTCTGGGGGCCGAAGCGCCGTTATTGACGATAACACCGCCAAACCATCGGTCCGGGCTCCCAAAACATTCAAGAATCCCCTCAATCGCCATGATTTCCAGATCGTCCTGATGCGCACCAATGCCCAAATAGTTGCATCGCGCCAATGCCACATTCGCGGCTACACCATCGGGCACATGCAGAACCGCTTTATCATTGCTCGATAGATCCATAACGGTCTCCGCATTCATCAATGCCTCACACCATATCAAATCGCCACACAAGACCCAACTCGCGGCATACTCGAATCCCCGGTTTGACGGTTAAGCACGTTCCCGCTATAATCGCTCCAGTTTCCACGGGGTAATCCAACCAGATGATGAGGTGTTCCATGACCGGTCAGTCCAATTTGTTCCGAACTGTGCTTTTAGTGTGCGTATTCCTACTTGTCGGATTCGCGATGACGAGTCAATCCTATGCCCAAGACGACGCTGTTGAGGTACCGATCGAGGCTGATGGCGAGGAAACCACTGACGCTGGGTCTGACGAGGATTCGGATTTCCAGGCACGATTCAACACATGGTTTACGACGAACATTAATGACCGCCTCGGCGCCGTATTGTTCTTTTCCATATATTCTACGGACAGAGTGACGGTGGATGGGGAAGCCGTACTCGACGAGGATGGTAAACAAGTGGAAAATCCGCTACCGCTCATCGTCGTCGTGCTCGTGCTGGGCGGTATCTTTTTCACATTTCGATTCGGCTTTATCAATGTGCGTCTGTTCAGACATTCCTTCGACGTAATCCGTGGCCGATACGATAAAAAGGACGATCCCGGCGAAATCTCACACTTTCAAGCGCTGACCTCTGCATTGTCCGCAACCGTCGGGTTGGGAAACATTGCCAGCGTCGCAATCGCGATTTCGCTGGGTGGACCCGGTGCCGTGTTCTGGATGTGGCTGACCGCGTTTTTCGGCATGAGTATGAAGTTCAGTTCGTGTACCCTGGCGCAATTGTATCGCCGTGTCCACGATGACGGTCGAGTACAAGGTGGCCCCATGGTTTACCTCGAAGACGGCATCAAAGAGGTCGCACCGGCACTGGCACCCCTGGGCAAGATGTTCGCGTACATGTTCGCTGTGCTGATGGTATTGGCGGCCTTTGGCGCTGGAAACATGTTTCAGGTCAATCAGACTGCCAGTGCCGTAACGATGATGTTCTTTAATGGCGATGAATCAGTGCCCGTTCAACTCGGGATAGGTGTCGTAATGGCATTTCTCGTTGGAATCGTTATTATCGGCGGCATCAAACGCATTGGTGAGATCACCTCCAAGCTGGTTCCCACGATGTGCGTGTTTTATTGCAGCGTGTGTCTGATTATCATTCTCATGAATTTTTCGCAGGTGGGGGCGACGTTTGGCGAAATTTTCTCCAACGCCTTTGCACCCTCCGCCATGTTCGGCGGTTTCATCGGAGTGCTCGTGAATGGAATGAAACGTGCCGCGTTTTCCAATGAAGCGGGGCTGGGTTCGGCAGCGATTGCTCATGCTGCGGCTAAGACAGATGAACCCGTACGCGAAGGAGTCGTGGCGATGGTCGGGCCGTTTATTGATACCATTGTCGTATGCACGATGACCGCGCTGACGATTCTGATTACCAAGGCCCATTTAGCAGAGGGCGACCTGGAAGGAATCGAGATTACCGCTACGGCCTTCAGTCAGCTTGGTGCATTCGTCCCCTACTTCTTGTGTCTCGCCGTATTCGTGTTTGCCTACTCCACTTTGATTTCGTGGGGATACTACGCCGAACGCTGCGTCGAGTATTTGTTCGGTGAAGGCCCTGCGATTATGGCGTTTCGTATCGTGTACGTTCTGGTCGTCGTTGTGGCGCCTCTACTGAGCTTGAGTGCGATAGTCGATTTCGCGGATATCCTGCTACTCTCGCTGGCCTTCCCGAACATTATCGGCTCTGCCATTCTCGCGGTGAAAGTAAAACCACTCCTGGATGATTATGTACGACGTCTCAAAAGTGGCGAGATGAAACCCATTGATCATCATTAACGTGTAAAACAAAGAAACGCCCCTGAACGCCTCAGCATCCAGGGGCGTCTGGCATGTTTCCCTTAGTCAAGTTGAATGGTGCGCGACAACTCCTGAATAGCACTTTGGTAGTCATCTTCGAGAATGGCTTTGAGCGCGTCGGTGGCCAGACTATCCGAACTACCAGCCAGTTTTCGTGCGTCATAGGCGAATCCGCTTCCGCTGAGCAGTTGGGCATTGGCAACAAGAGCATTTTTCATCTGGGACATCTGAATTTCAACCGTGCGCAATCCCACCGAAGCTTCCCGCTCCAGATCAGGAAATTCATCCGTAACACCCGCGTATCGATCCTGTGCATCTCGCAGATATTGCATGGCCTGCACATAGTCCCTCGATTGCTCCGCGGCTTCGGCATCCAATTCAGCCCGTTTTCCGATCTCATTGAAAATTTTCTGCTCGGCGAATCGCGTGTCCCGTTTCTCAATCTCACGAGTCGCCATGACCAGTTGACGTTGCGCGTCATCATTAAGCGTGTCGGCGTCTGCGGCCTTCTGGAATGCTTCCTGCGCCGATTCAAGCTCACCATCCGCCAGCAATCCCTTCCCCACACTCACATGGTAGTCCGCAATGCGACGATTGACATCCGGAATCCGAATATTTCCTTGCAACAGATCATCGTATACGAGCAACGCTACTTCATAATAGCCATTGTCGTAATAAAGATTGCCGATGGTCTGTTTCATCTCAGGGCTAAGCAATCCCTTTTCTCCTGCACGCGCATAAACATCTTGCACTTCAGCCACATTCTCAGTCTTCACATAGAATTCGATGGACAGCAACATGAAGTCGCGCATGTCCGTGTGTGAAATATTCGCAAGATCAACCTGAGAGCGGAATATCGTGAACCAGACATCCGCTACCGCATCCACTGCGCGGCTGACATCTTTCGAGAGCCCGGCTCCGGCCACGCCATCGATGCCCAATCCGCTTCGGTAGTCAACGAGAATCATTTCGTTGTTTTGTTGCGCCTGTCGAGACACAACGGTAAAATATGCGGCAGGCTCAACAAGGTTGCGGGTTGCATTTTCAAGACTGACACCGCCAATCATCTTTTCCACGTCGGCATCGTATTGGTTGTGCACATCAACTCGCGTATCGCGCATCGGGGATACGTATTGAACAACTTTTTTGCCCAGCGCACCCAGCCGATACGCAAAATAAGGATCGATTCGGTCAGTTCTCACACCTTGCAGAAGATACATTTCGCGCTGAATCGCCTGCACAGGATCAACGGTAAATTGGAGATACAACTTCCTGTCCTCTTCTTCGGAAATCTGCGCTCCCTCGTTCACATACCCCATCAGATTCGTCAACGGTATGGCACTGTTGCGAGTGAATATATGACCAGCCGCTGACACCACAGATCGCTGCGTGGTCGACCCCCAGGCAAATACCGGCAACGCGGCGCACAACGAGGCGCACAGCGTCGTACCCAAAAGAATATGCTTTACGTTTCGAGATGCCAGCATTTTCGACACTCCAAACTCCCCTTTCATCGGCCTGCCCCCCCTACCAGTGTACGCTGCAACTGGCTGGCAAGCAGGCGAATCTCATTCGCTTTTGTGCCTATCGAATCGCGCCCCAACAAGCTCAGGTATCGATTCAAATCCTGCACCCCAGCGTTGACGCGATCCTGCTCTACATTCGCCAGCCCACGTTCGAGATAAGCCGGCGCGTAAGTAGGGTCCATTTTTATGGCCGTGTCGAAAGACTGGAGAGCACGAACCTTGTCGCCGATGAGTCCCTGAACACGACCATTTACCGTATGGTAGGCCGGCGTTTCAATGCCGTTCCTGCGCGCGATGCCAATCAATCGCTCCGCAGCAGAAACATTGCCAAGAGCCAGCTGAATATTCGCCGCCTGGATCGTCGCGAGGCCCGTATGCGGACCTTGTACACGCGAGACCGCCTCGAATTCGCTCAGAGCCTCGTTCAGTCGATTTAACGCATGCAATGCGATGCCTCTGAGGTAGCGACCATAATCATTGTTCGGATTCTCGGTGAGAGCGGCCTGAAGATTGAGCTCCGCATCACGGAACCGCCCCTGCGCAATAAGCAATTGCGCCAGACTCGTCTGCGCCTGCCAGCGAATGGAGACCGTGTCCGTGGACAGCGCGCGATCAAATCCAGCAATAGCGCGATCAGCGTTGGCATCCAGAGCATCCATGTACGCAAGAGAGACATCCGTATTACCTTGCAAATTCGCACTGGTCACGGAGTCAAGCGTAAATCGTGCTTCGCGATAGTTTCCATCAAGAATGTAGCCAATACCAAGGTCGAGTTTGGCCGACTCAGAGTCAGGCGACAACGATATAACACGTTCAAGTGCCGAAATCTGGCGTTCGATATCCTGTTCCCCGCCTCGCGTACTCAGTGCAAGCGCGAGAAGGTGCCATGCCCGCGCGCTGTTCGAGGAATGCTCCGCGACGCGCTCAAGTATTGCAATCTCTTGATCGATTGATGACCGAGAACCTTGCTCCATGCTAAGCACCGCCAAAAGTCCCGCATCCACATTCGCCGGGTTAATATCGACAACAACCTTCAACGATTCTGCCGCATCGTCATAACGTTTGGCACGTCGCTGCAACTTTCCAAGTTCAAACCAGGCTTCATCGTCGTCCGGGCTGCCCTGAACATAATTGGTCAACAGATCAGTGGCTTCCAGGTATTTGAAATCCGCAATGAGCGCTCGCGCACGGCCCACGGTATCGCTGTTGTTCAGGTAAGTCAGGCCCATAATCGCCAGCAATACAACAACCGCGACCGCGATAAAGATTATGATCCCGGTGGATAGATTATTGCCCCCGCTGCCGGAAGGCGTTGGCGCATCGGCAACTTTCTGCCCGGTCAACAAGTTCGTGCCGCACACAATGCAGATGATGTCCCCACGCTGAACAACGGCCTGACAAGAAGGGCAGGTCTGACTGGGCGAACTGGACTTTGGAGCAGGAGCCGGCTTCTTCTTCATGAAGCCACCGCAGTGCGGACACGCGTCAAGCTTCGGATCCGTCAATTTCCCGCAGTAAGGGCAATTTACCGTTGTCGCCACAATGACTCCCGTCCTTTCTCAATGCCATCGATAGGCAATGTCACCTACTAATCCGGCAACATCGCATGACAGCCTCGACACTCCTTGGCATCCAGCTTATTCCAGGTTCCGCATGCACGACAACGCGTCCGAAACATGGTCGGTACTAGAATAACAATTAAGATTCCCAACAAACCAAGCATAATCGTCAAATACATCGTGTCGCTCATGACGTTTCCGCTCCGGGTATGGAATCCTGGACTCCAAGATAACTAGTCTGAGTCTGATTCTACGGGTTGAAGTGCGAATCTGTCAACTAATATCCTTAGTCGTCGCCACTTGATTGAGGATATAGACACAGGCATCTTGCATAGTATCGGCTACATGGCGCGGTGCGAGGGCTTCAAGCTCACTCCGGGGCGCATAACCTGTTGCAACGGCTACACATCCAATCCCCGCATTTTTCGAGGCTTCCGTGTCAAAACGGGTGTCGCCGACGTAGATCATCTCCTCGGATTCGATTCCCAACTGTTCACGACTCATCTCAAGCGCCTCCGGATGCGGCTTGTGATTCACAACGGAATCTGCTCCAACGACAAACTCAAAGTGGTGGGCCACGTCGAGATATTCCAGCAAAATTTCAGAACCTTTGCAACTCTTCGAGGTGGCGATAGCCAACCGTAAACCCGCTTCGCCGAGTGCGAGAAGAGCCTCTTCCACACCAGGCAACAACACAGTGCCTTCGGTACACGTGGCAAAATAGTGTTCTCGATAAATTCTGGAAAGTTCCACCGGATCGCGATCCGTGAGTTCGGCGAAATGTTTTTCGAGAGGCACGCTGATGAACTGCGTGATGAATTCGCGGGTAGGAACAGGATCGCCAACAATTTCGAAAGTGGCTACAAAGGAATCCACAATCGCCTCGGTAGAATCGATGAGTGTTCCATCCAAATCAAATACAACCGCTTTGAGCATGATAGGTGTTTCCTTGGATGGTGCCTTAGCCTTTGGGAAGAATATGAACGAGTCGCCCGTCCAGCTGCAAACGCCCCTCAGCAAAAAGTTGGATCGCTTTGGGGTAGAGATCGCGTTCTTCGGCCTGCACGCGTTCAGCCAAGGTATCCGCCGTATCCCCCTCTTCAACGGGCACCGTATTCTGCAAAATAATTGGACCGTTGTCGTATTCCTCGTTCACGAAATGAACAGTCACACCCGTTATCTTGGCACCATAGTCAAGCACGGCCTGATGCACATGGTGTCCATACATGCCCTGGCCGCAAAACGACGGGATGAGTGCCGGATGCACATTCATGATGCGTCCTTCGTAGGCTTTCGGCACATGCAGCAGGCTCATGAATCCGGCTAGGACAACAAGGTCGGGTTGATGGGGCTCCACCTGCGACCAAATCGCATTGCTGAACTCGTCGGTATTGGAAAACTCTTTGCGAGGAACCGTCGCGCTGGGGATACCCACATTTTCCGCGCGTGTCAGCCCATAGGCATCCTTTCGCGAGGCAAGCACAAAGACTACTTCACCCGCGATTGCGCCTGATTCGCAACAGTCGATGATGTTTTGCAGGGTTGTCCCGCTTCCCGAAATGAGTACAGCAATCTTCAATGACATGAATCGTTCTACAGCCCCCTGTCCAATCAATCACGCCAGCCGCGTGATTGGGCTACGATAGCACATTGACTGCGCGGAAACACACCCAAAACACCCTCAATCAGGTTACGAACGAGCCGCGTACAACTTGCGAAGGATGCTAATCTGACCGCGATGATGAACTTCGTCTTCCGCAAGGTGATAAAGCGCCCAGGCCAGATTAAATCCCGTCTCAGGATTGTAGCCCTGCCGGTGCGCCGCGAAATAAGCGGGTGTCACCGTTTCGATGGAGCCCATGAGTTCGGCACGAGAGGATTGCATGTCCGCAAGTAGTTGTTCCAGCGGTGTTCCCTCCAATGTGGGGAGATGTTCGCCCATCACCTGACCCGGTTCCCATTTGGTCAACTCAGCATCGGTAAGACGACTTCCCTTCACGAAGAGAATACGAAAATAGTGGTCATTGGCGATGAAATGGTGAAGCAAATTCCCTATCGAATTCCACCCGTCCGCATAGTGCCAATTCAATTCGTCTTTGGTGATGCCTTCGATACGTTCAAGGGTGGTTGCGCGCGCGTCCTCGAGAATACCTTTGAGATAGGTAATCGTTTCAGCACTCTCGCCAGCGATCGGAATAAACGTGTTTCGCTCCATCACGTCAGCCACTCGCCGGTGTAGACTTCGGTCGCCGGACCTTCTTGATAAACGTCGCCGTCTTCTTCGGACCACTCAATAGCAAGCTGACCGTAGACAAGGTGCACCTTTACTTTTCGGTTGACGCGTTCAGTGATCATGCAAGCCAATGCCGCGCCACACGATCCACTCCCGCTCGCCATCGTGATGCCGCTCCCCCGCTCCCAAATACGCATGACAATATTGTCACGATCAATCACGTTCACGAATTCCACGTTGCAACGTTCGGGAAAAGAAGGATGATTTTCAATTTTCGGGCCAATCGTTTGAGCCAAGTCTAGGAGTTCATCGCCTGTCGCTCCATCCACAAACACGACGGCGTGTGGATTGCCGATATTCGCGCAGGTGACTTGGAAAATCTTCCCGTCCACTTCGATGTCTTCTTCCAGCACACGGCCTTCAGCTCCAATCATGGGGATTTCAGCACGCTCGAATTTTGGCGCGCCCATATTCGAGCGCACAAAGCCAACAATCCCGTCCTCAATGGTCAAAACAACGCCGTTCGGTCCACCGAGAGTATCAATTATGAACTCGGTTTTCTCGGTGAGACCTCTTTCGTAGACGTATTTGGCGAAACAGCGAATTCCGTTACCACAAGTCTCCGCTTCGCTACCGTCCGCGTTGAAAATGCGCATTTTGAAGTCGGCGGACCCCTCGCCCGGCATAATCAGGATGATGCCATCCGAGCCAGCACCCAAATGACGGTGACTCATCTGACGCGACAACTCAACCGGGTCATCAATCGAATTCTTGGCAGTCTCGATAAACAGATAATCGTTACCAAGTCCATGCATTTTTGTGTACGTGATGGGCATTCGGGATTCCTGAAATAACTACAGCGAGGACTAGATCGTCCCGGCGTCAACGATTCTCGTAAGCAACTCTTTAAAGCTAAGCCCGGCGGCGGCCGCTCCTTTCGGTAACAACGAGGTCTCGGTCATGCCCGGAATCGTGTTCGTTTCCAGCCAGATCACCTCATCGCCGGAAATGATCATATCACTACGACTAAATCCTCTACAACCCAAAGTGGTATGCGCATCACAAGAAATTTCCTGTACACGATCCCGGATCGAATCGGAAATCTCCGCTGGCGTGATCTCGTCAACCGCCTCCGCATTGTACTTCGAATGATAATCGAAAAAGGTGCCTTTGAGAGGCCGTATTTCGGTAACCGGCAACGCTTCGACATCATCGGAGCCATCCACATCAAGCACACCACACGTCACCTCGGTTCCATTGATCATTCGTTCGACCATAATCGTATACCCATATCCAAAGACCTTCATCACCGCATCGGAAAATTCTTCCGTCGATTGAGGAATGGCCATGCCCAGACTCGAACCCTGATGCGGATTCTTCAGGACACATGGAAATCCGAGATAGTCCCCCACGCGATGCGTAATGGATTCCGACTCCTCTTTCCAGTCGTGCAGCGTAAAAACTACCTCGTCAGGAACAACGACACCCTTCTGTTTCATGATTGCCTTGGAGCGCACCTTGTCCATCGCCAGCGCGCTCGCAGCACAACCAGAACCGGTATATGGAATGCCCAACAAGTCCAACATGCCCTGGATTCGACCGTCTTCGCCAAAGGGTCCGTGCAGCGCAATAAACACACAATCCGGATGAAGTTCGCGAAGTCGAGGTACGGCCTGGCTCAATTCCAGATAATCCTCAGGCGCATCGGAAAATATCCACTCACCATCCCGATTGATGACCGCAGAGGACAGCTTGTATTCCTCAGCATCGAGATTCGCCAGAATATTTTCCCCGGACTGGATCGAAATGTCGTGTTCGGAACTTATCCCGCCCATCAGGACAAGAATGTGTTTCTTAGGTCGCATGAATCCCCCGCTCCTCTAGTTTCCTGCGCTCTCCAAACAATACCATACCATATCGGAGCCAAGAGTTGCCTCTCAAAGAGTCTCAGTCGAGCGTAATTTCAAGACGAGTCAGGTGCGCCTTCAGTGCGTGCTCCGCGATGGGCATGGCCGCTTTCGGCGCATCGTCGTAGGCCGCAGCGAGCAGTTCGGCAAGCGTGGTCGCCCCGGCATCATAGGCATCTTTGATTTTCGATTCCCGCCAAAGACGATGGTCACGATGTTTTTTCAGCACCGCCTGCGGGTCCGGCTCGCTCAATCCGTGGGAAGGCACAATACGCGTGGCCTCTTCAATAGCCATCAACCGCTCAAGACTCGCCAGGAACTGATTCATGTTGCCGCCGAAGGATTCACCCACGACAATCGTGCCGGGGTTGGCAATCATGTCGCCGCAAAGCAGAAGTTTGGTCGACTCCTCGTAAAAGCTCAAATGACCGGGATCATGACCCGGCGTGTAATGCGTAACCAGACGCCATCCCGGATCGCCCGGCAATTCGATGACTTCGTTGTCTTCGATGTGACGATCCACCTTGAGATCAATCTGTTCGTCACACTTTTCATGCGCCCAGAGCGGCACGCCGTAAGTCTCCTGCACAAACTCGACCCCGCCAATATGATCCGGGTGGCTATGCGTGAGCACCACCGCTTTCATTTCACCCCCCAACGCAATGAGACGATCCAGCTGCTTCTTCAGATACGCGTTCTGTTCCGGATCCGTTGAACCGGGATCGATGACGATAAACTCCGACTCCCCGACCACGATACAATTGGTGTGGGTTGCCGGAAGAATCGTTGCGGTCTCCAATGGAATGACAAACACGCCCCGCTGTAATTCCATGCGCTCCCATTGACCGGAGAACCGATCTTCGCGATTGTTCAGCAGGTCGAGCGTGTAGGGATGTTGCACGGTGGCCAGATGGTGCAAGGTATACGATACCGGCGGCGACAATTCAATCTCCCCCGCATGCCAACGCTGACGTGCTTCGGCCGGATGATACCAGTCAAGCCGCGTGAGTTCGCCCACGATGAGTTCCTCCGCGTAGATAAAGTCTTCGGCGTGGTGACAGAAAAAGTATTGCGTGTCGAATCGCACCGGAGAAGGTTCAGGAGTGATCCAATGCCCAGCCGTTTCAAAGCGACTTCCATCAATATGCAGACCATGTTCGTCAAGGAATTCTCGCAGCAATCGATCACTCGCCAGTAATTCGTGCCTAAAGGTCTGGAGAATCTCCCGGGCCGGCTGCTCCCCTTCAACTATGAGCAACCCCGTCTCCTCAAACATCTCACGCACCGCCGCAAATATCCCTCGCGCAACATCCTCATCCGATTCATTGCGCACATGCACGTGGGTGTCTTCATCGTCTACACGTCCACCCGGAAACACATGATGGCCGCCCATAAAGCGTAATGACGTATTGCGGCGCCCCATCAAAATACGTCCGTCGGCATCGCACAAAATACACGTTACGGCAGGTTTGGGTTCTACAGGATCCACAACGATCTCCTCATAAATTCAGGCAATTACCATACCGCGCGGAGACAATTTTTACAAATTCGGCTGGCAACGTGGGGCATGCGGGAAGGAGTGCGTCACCGGGAAACGGGACTAGCCAGCAAGCAGGGAGCTTACGGTCTGACTCTGAATAGCACCCCCGCGCAACACGCCCAAAGCACCCGCTTGCAAGAGAATCTCATTGCGGGTTTGTTCGATGATCGCACGGCCCACATCAAGATCTCGAATACGAAATTCCGCTTCTTGCAGATCAACCGCGTTCGATTCACGTTGTTCGATGGACGCACGAAGTCGATTCTGTTGCGCACCAAGACTCGCACGGTTCGAGCTGATTTCAGTCTGAGCATTGTCCAGGCTATCGAGTGCGGCCCGCGCACCGGCTTGCGTCGATAAATCCACTCCGTCAATCCCAAGCGAAGTCGTCGTGGATTCCTCCGTCGTTACCGATACATCACCCGACGGGTCGAGCACGACCTCCTGCGTTCCGTTTGCAATCGGTGCGACCCCATTAAATTCCGTGTTCTGCGCCGTCGCATCGATCTCCTGAAGCAACTGTTGCGCCTCTTCATTGCTGGCCGCGCGCTGATCATCGTTCAACGTCCCATTGGAAGCCTGCACGGCCAATTCGCGAATACGTCCCAGCGCATCAGACTGTACTTCGAGTCCACCTTCAGCCACTTGAGTCAGGTTCGTACCCGATTGAAAGCTATTCACTTCCTGATTGAGCTGGCGAACCTGCGACTGGAACCGTTCGGCAATCGCAAGACCCGCCGCATCGTCTGCCGCCCGGTTAATACGAAGAAGATAGGAAAGTTTCTCCTGACTCGAAAGCAAATTCCGGGTCGCACGCTCGGTGTGGCGACGCGCGATGATGGACTGAATATTGGAATTTACATTAAGTCCCATAGTCTCGTCGCTCCCTCCAAATTCAAGCCGTCCACACAGATGTATACGTCAAGTATAACATACTTTATGGGATTTTTGGGGGAGGTTCAGACTGAATTTCGGCGATTTATAACATGGACGGAGACAGATACGCGTTCACGACCCACTGTTCCTGACCCGCGCGATCCAGAACCAGCACGCCACAAGTATTGAAATCCCAATACGTCTCAATGCGACCGCCCGTGAGCATGCTCGAGGCCATCAGCGACATGAAAGGTATGTGCCCGACGATGACCAAATCCGATTGCTCGGCGGCAACCTTCATGGTAATGGGTTCTACGGGAGAACTTGGACGCAGGCCGTCAATCTCGGTGGGCGTAGAACTCCACCCCGCATTTTCAATGATGAGCGAGGCCGTCTCCCCCGTCCTTACCTTGTCGCTGTGCCACACGGTGGGCGATTGGAGATGATACCGGGCCAGCCACTTGCCCAGCGCCGCCGCTTCCGCACGTCCCGCCGAACTCAGCACACGGGCATCGTCACTCGACTGCATTTCCGCAGCGCCGTGGCGTATCAAGAATAGGTACATGGTAGCCCTTCCCCCGTTCCAATCGATTGCGATACACTATACTCGATTGAGCGACGGGAGCCAAATGCATGACTAAGCAGGAAGACAAAAAAACACGGCTCTGGAGATTTCCGATTCCCACACAGCGAGCACCGCTATGGCTTCGGATTCTGCTGATGATCGCCTTGTTGCTCGTCGCGGGGCTCGGCTTCTACCTGACG
The DNA here is from genome assembly GCA_046583315.1 of Candidatus Hydrogenedentota bacterium. Classification (GTDB taxonomy): domain Bacteria; phylum Hydrogenedentota; class Hydrogenedentia; order Hydrogenedentales; genus DTSJ01. Next base: position 2,990 of record JAYGCN010000247.1, on the reverse strand, counting down.
AACGCGGCGACCTTTGAGCGGATTTCGAATCGCTAGGCCGCGGTCACACCTTCTTCACGCGCGGCAATCCCCGCATTTTGGTCAGTGGCCACCACACCCGCGTCACTGTACCCACGATATGAGCGTGCGGTATCCAGCCGATCGTGCGGCTGTCATCGTCGGAGCCGCCCGGCTGACTCAGAATGAACACATGACCTTCAGGGACTTCTGAAAATTCCTTGCCCTTGGAACGACCGTAACGATCTTCCGTTCCTTCTTTGGGATAACGCAACGTCTCGAAGTTTCCGCCGACTTTTTTGTCGTTTACCCTGAGCTGATCGCCATTCATGAATACGCGATCGCCTCCCACACCGCCGACAATACCAAGCAAACCTTCAACGTGGCGATGCGCCGCTGTGCGCGGATGATAAAAGACAAGATCCCCCACCTTGAGCAGGCTACCTTTTGTGAAACGTGTTTTCTCATCAGAGGACGGCGACGGAGTTGCAGTCATTAACGAGAGTATGGTCATGCGGGTCAATCGAATTCCTGTAAACGGTATTGGAAGTCCCATTGAGAATCGCACGAACACGTGTTCTCCCTTCTTGATAATCCCTCCGGCAGAATCACAACGCGCTTTCCAGCTTCGACCAAAAAACAATCGCCACACAGTCCAAAAGGCAATTGCGCCCCACATGATCGACCACCAGGCTTTATGAGTGTACCCGGTAAAGTCAATCCAACGATCCAGGGGCCACCAGATACTCGTCACACGCCCGAGAAGGTGGTGCTTGGGCATGAACCCGAACCAGCGCGCATCACGGCTGGAGCCACTATTGTCGCCCATCAGGAAATAATGCCCCTCGGGAATCAAGCTGTGCTCGTCGTCAGTGAGTTGCGCGTAACCGTTGGAACCATACTGGCCGCCAACCTGTGGGTTGGTGTATTTCACGTCCGGCATGTAGTCCGGAATATCGATGGGCTCGCCATTGATAAGCAGCGCACCGTCTCCCCGAACATGAATTCGTTCCCCCGGCAATCCCACAATACGTTTTACCAGCGTATCGTGTTCCGCACCCGGTTCGATGGATTTGAATACAGCAATATCCCAGCGCTGTACCTCCTTGCCTTCAAAAATGTACGTGTCGGCATACCACATGTTCTTACGTGTGAAGGGAAAACGGAACCCGTTCATCGGATAACGAATGCCATAGACATGCTTGTCCACAAAAATGCGATCGCCCGGCATGAAAGTAGGGATCATGGAACCGGAAGGAATCTTGTAAGGCTCCGCAACCGGCCAGCGAATCAGCAACGCGAGAATAATCGCAATTCCGATGGATCGCGTCCATTCAATCCAGCCGGGTTGACGCGGTTCCACGTGACTATTGGACGGTTCCGATGCTGTCTTACTTTTCTTACTCAAAAATTATATCCTTAGCGAAAAACTAGTCTTCTTCGTTTACTTTAAGTAAAGCCATGAAAGCTTCTTGCGGCACTTCGACCGAGCCGACCTGCTTCATCCGTTTCTTACCCGCCTTCTGCTTCTCCAACAACTTGCGCTTACGGGTAATATCCCCGCCGTAACATTTCGCGGTCACATTCTTGCGCAGCGCCTTCACCGTTTCGCGAACGATGATTTTACCCCCGATGGCCGCCTGTATTGCAACCTCAAATTGTTGTCGTGGAATAAGCTTCTGCAGCTTGGCCGAGAGCGTCTTGCCAATCCACACTGCGCGATCACGATGCACGATGCAGGACAACGCATCCACACGTTCGCTATTGAGCAAAATGTCCAAACGCACGAGATCTCCCGGTTGGTACCCGATAATCCTATAGTCCAATGACCCGTAACCGCGCGTATAGGTTTTCAACTTATCATAAAAGTCGAGCACAATCTCAGCCAGGGGCATACGATACACCGCCATGCACCGGCGACTGTCGATGTAATCCACGCGCACATGGGTGCCCCGTTTTTTCTTGCATAATTCAATGACGGCACTCAGGTATTCGGTAGGACACATGATATCCGCTTCGATATAAGGTTCTTCAAGCACATCAATCTCGCCGCGCGGAGGCATCTTCGACGCATTCTCAATCACGATAACGTCCCCATCCGTCATTGTGATTTTGTACGAAACGTTCGGCACCGTCGTGACAAGGGTCAGATTAAATTCACGTTCCAGCCGCTCCTGAATAATTTCCATGTGCAAGAGTCCCAGGAATCCAAGTCGAAATCCAAGGCCCAGCGCGTCCGAGCTATCCGCAGCGTAGGTAAACGAGGCATCGTTCAGGCGTAATTTGTCGAGGGCATCGCGCAATTCGCCGAAGTCGTTGGCCGCGGCAGGATACATTCCGCAGAAAACGACAGGCAATACATCTTCGTAGCCTTCAAGGGGCTCTGATGCCGGATTCTGCGCGTCCGTAACCGTGTCGCCAACCGTCGTGCTTTCAAGCGTCTTGATGCTGCACGTCATGTACCCTACCTCACCCGCTTCGAGATACGCGCGCGCGACCATGTCCGGAGAAAAGGACCCCACCTCGGTCACGTCGAATTTTTCCCCACTGGACATCATAGAAATTTTTGTACCACGTTTCATGCGACCTTCAACCACGCGTAAATAAACGATAACACCACGATAGGGATCATATTGCGCGTCGAATATGAGCGCGCGCAAGGGCACGTCGCGGGCGCCCGTGGGTGCGGGAATTCGGGTCACCACGGCTTCGAGCACTTCTTTGGTACCAATGCCCGTTTTGGCACTCGCAAGCACCGCGCCTTCACTCTCAAGCCCGAGCAAGTCGTCAATTTGTGCCGCAGCCATATCGATATCGGCACTGGGCAGGTCAACTTTGTTGATAACCGGAATTATTTCAAGGTCTTGGTCAACAGCCTTGTATAAATTCGCGAGCGTTTGCGCCTCTACACCTTGCGCGGCATCCACAAGCAGCAACGCACCTTCACAGGCCGCAAGACTACGCTCCACTTCATAAGAAAAATCCACGTGTCC
>JAYGCN010000189.1:0-21741 GCA_046583315.1 Candidatus Hydrogenedentota bacterium | reverse complement strand
ATCGAGTTTCAGCTAAACCACGCCAAAGGCGAGACCGACGATCACACGTGGGTATACATTCCGAAGGATCGCGTGTTGTGCACTGGCGATCTCTTTATCTGGGCGGCACCCAACGCCGGCAATCCGCAGAAGGTGCAACGGTATGTCAAAGAGTGGGCGCAGGCATTACGCAAGATGGCTGCCCTAAAACCAGTCGTGCTGCTTCCCGGACACGGCCTTCCTGTCTACGGTGAAGATCGTGTGCAAACAGCGCTCCTGAAAACAGCGGAATACCTCGAAGCGATTTACACCGACACCCTGTCGCTCATCAACCAGGGCGCACCCATCAACGAAATCATACATGCGGTTCAAGCACCCTCGTCCCTTACCCAGCTCCCCTTCCTGCAACCCATCTACGACGAACCCGAATTCATCGTGCGCACCATACACCGCTGTCTCGCCGGCTGGTATTCCGGCATTCCAAGCGAACTCAAACCCGCCTCCCACGATGAACAAGCCCGCGAAATCGTTACCTTGTCAGGCGGACTCGGCGCCGTCCTGGGTCGTGCGAACACCCTGTCTTCAGCGGGCAATCATCGCATGGCCTGCCATTGGGTCGACTGGGCTGTGGCGGCCGATCCAGATTCAAAAGAGGCCCACACCGTGCGTGCGCAGGTATATGGAGCCCGCCTCAAAGAAGAGACTTCGACCATGTCCAAGGGTATCTATGGTCAGGCCAAGGGGGACTCTACGAAAATCGCGGAATCCTGACGAAAACTCGGCCCACTATTGTTCCCCGCCATGCGCGTGGATTATAATTCCCCCTTCGCGTTGTTCTGAACCAAGTACGCGACCCCTACACACTCCCACGACAAAGAAAGAGAGCCCATCAATATGTCAGACGCAGTCGAAAAAGTCATCATCATCGGATCAGGACCCGCCGGCTATACAGCATCCCTATACGCTGCCCGCGGCAATCTTGCTCCCCTCATGCTGGAAGGTGAAATCAGCAAAGACATCCTTCCAGGCGGTCAACTCATGACGACCACCGAAGTGGAAAATTATCCCGGCTATCCCGAAGGCGTTACGGGGCCCGAAATGATGGTCGACTTCAAAAAACAATGCGAACGCTTCGGCACACGCTTCCTCTACAGGACCGTCACAAAAGTCGACTTCTCCAAAAAACCGTTTACAGTGTTCTCCGGTGACGATACCTGGCAAGCCGACGCGATCATCATCGCCACCGGTGCCACAGCAAAATATTTGGGCATCCCATCCGAAGAAAAATACATGAACCTGGGTGTCTCGGCGTGCGCGACGTGCGACGGCGCGTTACCCCGTTTTCGTGATAAACCCCTCGTCGTCGTCGGTGGTGGCGACACAGCCGTCGAAGAATCCATGTTCCTCACGCAATTCTCAAGCTGCGTGCACCTCATCCATCGTCGCGACGAACTGCGCGCAAGCAAAATAATGGCCGACCGCGCCATCAAAAACGACAAAATCGAAATCCACTGGTTCTCCGTCATCGATGAAGTGCTCGGCGACGAGGCGACAGGCGTAACCGCGGTCCGCATCAAGAACGTGAAGACCGACGAAACGACGGATATCCCCTGTACAGGGTATTTTTCGGCCATCGGACACAAACCGAACACGGATATTTTCGAAGGCATTATCGACATGGATGATACCGGGTACCTCGTCACCAAAGCGGACAGTACCTATACAAACATCGACGGTGTGTTCGCCGCTGGCGATGTGCAGGACTCCATCTACCGTCAGGCCGTCACTGCAGCAGGAAGCGGATGCATGGCCGCGATCGACGTATCCCGCTGGCTCGAAGCGCAAGAAGCGGAGAAGTAGTCTATCGTGACCGAAGTCTTACTTTCTCCAAAACAGATTACCGTAAAAGGTGACGGTGGTGTCGCGATCAACGTGCGGGATCACGGAGGCGACGGCCCGGACCTCATACTATGTCACTGCACCGGGACGCACGCGCGCATCTGGGACCCACTGGTACCCGAATTACTCAAACACTTTCGCGTGATCGCGCCCGATACCCGGGGACATGGACTTTCCGGGAAACCAGTGGACGACGAGCAGTATAGCTGGCAATTCGCGGGCGAAGACTTGCATAATGTTATCGCCCAGTTGGATCTCGGACCGACAATCCATGCCGTCGGTCACTCCGCAGGTGCCGCGCAGATAGCGACGTGCCAAGCCCATTACCCAAGCACCTTTCAGCGCGCGGTGCTGATCGATCCAATCATCGGTCCGAGCGAAATGTTTCAAGTGCCGAACCCGCTGGGCATACTCTCCCGCAAACGCAAGAATCACTTTGCTTCACGTGAGGAAGCCCGTGAACGCTTCGCCAGCAAACCACCAATGGCTAGCTGGACGCCGGAAACGCTGGACGCCTACGTGCAGCACGGACTCCTCGAAAAAGACGACGGCACATTCGAACTCGCCTGCCCACCCCACGCCGAAGGAGCGACCTACGATCACGGTGGCGTGACAGGAATCTTCGCCAAACTTGACGAGCTAAACTTCGAGCGATCAGCCCATGTCACCGCAACCAACTCAAATGTCCGCCAAATCATAGAACTCCAGCGCCCCGGCCTCTCCGCTTCAAAATTCATTGAAATCCCTGACGCGACCCACTTTATTCCTCAAGAAAAACCCCTCGAAACACTGAAAATCATCCTCGAAACACTTCTCTGACATCATTCCACGATGCTCCCGAATACACTGGGCAGAAACAGCCGAGCACGCAGGAGATCGACATCATGACAGTCCAGGTATGCGAAAAAGAGACCCGATCAGACGAATTTGAGCAGCAGCTCATTTCCCATATGGATGCAATGTACAACGCGGCGTTACGCCTGACCCGTAACCCTTTCGATGCCAGAGACTTACAACAAGATGCCATCGTGCGCGCCCTACGATTCCACCACAAATTCGAGCCCGGCACCTACTTGCGCGCCTGGTTACTCACCATCGTACGTAACACCTTCATTAATGACTATCGCCGTCGCGGACGCAGACCCGTCACGGTCGAATGGACCGGCGACGAATCCATTGCAACGCCGACCAAGCATGGCGATTCCGAGATGAAATATTACCCCAACGACTTAAAAACACAGGACATTCTGGAATATTTGACCGATGACGTGCGCACGGCGGTCGACTCCCTGCCCGATACCAACCGTAGCACGGTCATTATGGCCGACCTCCACGACATGTCCTACAAGGAAATTGCCGAGGCGTTGGAGTGCCCTCTGGGTACTGTAATGTCCCGATTGCATCGCGGTCGAGGATTACTGCGATCGGCATTGACCAAAAACGGGCACGAGCCAGCATTCGGATAACCCTTTTGTTATACTGATTTCAGCGGACAACACGGAAACGACGATGGACGAATTCATAGTCAAAATCGAACAACACCGGGACGAGTTTTTCCGTTTCATCAAACGCAACGTTTGGGACACCGGCGTCGCCGAAGATGTCTTTTCCCAAGGCGTGCTCGCGGCCTACGAGAATCGTGCGAAATACACACCCGGTACCAATTTTCGTGCATGGATGTATCGTATCTTACTCAATAAATGTTACGTCGCGAACCGTGAAACAGGACGTGCCTTCGACAGCCTTGACCATCCCGCCGCGCGCGAGGCCACTGCCAAGGAAACAGCGGACTACGGCGACCTCATCCGAGATCCGGCGGCACTGTTAGACCAATGCGGCGATGAAGTTTATCGCGCCTTCAAAGGATTGTCCACCGCGCAACGCGCCTGCATCTTGTTGCGCGGCGTCGAGAAATTCTCCTACCAGGAGATCGCCGAGATCATGAAAATCCCGGCAGGAACGGTCATGACGCATTTGGCGCGGGGTCGCAAAAAACTGCGCCTGGAATTGACCGAGTATGCAAAGGAAACCGGAGTTATACGCCGGTTTCCGAAAGCACATGCAGCAACACCGAAAGCCGGAAGCGAAGGGAGTGCCTGAAGAATGAGCACGCACGAAAAAGAACAACAATGGCAAGCCTACATGGACGGCGAACTGTCCGCCACCGAGATGGCCAACTTCGAAAATTCGCTGCCGCCAGACGAGCGTGAATTACTGACCGCCGATGTTCAGCTCGAACGGGGCATCATGGATCGCCTTTCAGAAGATGGCGGTTGCCCGGAGGAAGTCTGGGAAAACGTGAAGCGTTCCATGCTTGCTCAAGCAAGTGACGACACGGATGCTGTCGAAATGCTTTCAGTCAATCGTAAACCCTGGCGCGTTGCCTTGCTCACTTTGGCTGCGGCGGCAATGTTGGCCTTTGCGATTTCCTCCATTACGCCAAGCAACGTAACGCCCGGATTGACATCCGCTCCGACCATACTCGCTGCTCAGACCATAGAAGAACTGGCCGAACAATCAGAAGTGGAAGCCGACCGCTTAGTCATTCAGGACTTCATGCACAAGAATAATGTCAATTTGGATCTCCGCATTGAAGACTCGCTTCCCATCGCCAAAATTCACAGCGGCATTCACCTCGTGGGCGCCGCGACAAAAGAAAATGGTGCCTTTGTTGAGATCTACGCCGGTTGCTGTTCGCGACCTGTAAAGATTGTACTCGCGAAACGTGATTCCGATGCGGCTCACGCGCTGGGATATGCAACAGGCCCAAACAGTGACGTGCAGGCCACCCGCATTGTCGGAGAGTACTTAGCCGCTGTCGTAGGTGATCATCCCGCCCACGGATTGCTCGACATCTTTAAAGGCCAACACCCCTAATCAAACAAAAACACCCGCCTGCTGAAGTTGCAGACGGGTGTTTAGCATTAATCAACTGCTTGTAGTCTACTGCCGACTCAACAACCACCATTTCATCGTTGTCGTGACCATCTCATGCGCTTCTTCCTGCACCCAGTGGCCTGAAGACGGAATGGATACCAAAGTGTAATCTTCGGTAATCCAGTTCCACGTATCCCGCAGTCCATCCTTGTCCACCGCCGTATCCTTGAGGCCGTGGAACTGCAACACGGGAATATTCAGATCCGGAATCTCTTCCGGTTCTTCGCCACTCAATCTCGGCCACACAGCGCGGTAGTAGTTGAGCGCGCCATCAAAGCTCGTATTTTCAAAGGCCGTCTCGTAGCGTTGCTTCACCTCAGGCGAAGCCTTGCCCGCAACCATATTCGCGACCATTTTCGGTGTGAACATCTTGTGCGCGTCAGGCTTCTGGAAATTTTCAATATACTGCGTGTTGGCTTTCTGTTCCGGCGTAGCGTTGTTACGCACGTTCATGTAGCCATTCGGATGGGTCAGGTTGCAGATAACCAATTTGTTAACCCGCTCCGGGTAATACATCGCAAAACGCCACGCAATCGCGCCACCCCAATCATGACCGACCAGCGTCACGTTATCCTGACCAAGTGCGCTAATCACCGCATCTACATCCGAAAGCAACAACTCAAGTTTGTAATTCTCCACGCCTTCCGGTTTATCACTCTTATTGTACGCGCGAGTATCCATCGCCACTACCTTAAAATCCTCCTGCAAACCCGCCATCTGATGACGCCAGCTATACCAGAAATCCGGGAATCCGTGAACAAACAATACCACCGGGCCTTCCCCCGCTGTCACGTAATGAATCTTGACGCCATCATTATCCGTGTAATGATGTTCCACCTCATCAAAAATATCGTCATCATTCGCCGATGCCAATCCCCCCGCCAGCATACAGGCCAACAAACAAGTCATAAGTACACGCATGGATCAAACCCTCCTCAGTTATCTGTGAATAATTATCTTCTGATGGAAACCCACGCAAGCGCGTAAGTTCCGATTTACCAACGCCGAACAGCGCCGGACAGCCAACAGCCTGAATAAGGTATCATAAGACTTCGACCCGAAAAGTACAATGATTAACGGAGAAAAAACATGATTACCTCTTCCAAAGCCCTGCGAAGTGGCTTTTCAGTGATAATCGGCAGCCTTATTTGCGTCATCGCGCTCAACGCCGGCGCCGCGGCCAGAAAAACGGTCGACGACCTCTTTCCCCAAAACCCCGATCCCCTCATCGGCGACTATCTTGGCCGATGGAACGACGAAATCGACATTGATCCCGAAGTCGCGGCACAAGTTATCGCACTCGGCGGGGACAAATATCGCATCAAAATTGTCTCCAAACTCGACATGCGCGCGCCCGTTCAGCTCGACACCGAAGTGCGTGCGAAAAAAGGTGTCATCAAATTCGAAGACGGTCGTTTCTACGGTGAAATCAAGAACGGGGTATTTACCGGAGGCAAGGGGAAGACTGACGTATTCAAGATGGAACATATCGTGCGCCTATCTCCCACTCTCGAACTCAAAGCTCCGGCCGAAGCAATCCAGATTTACGACGGAGACTTCGACAATTTCGAAGATTCGACCGGCTGGGAGAGCCTCGAAAACGGCGTATTCATGGTCACCCCCGAATCCGACTACCTCACCAGCAAAGAAGTCTACCGGGATGTCCGCATTCACCTCGAATTCCGACTCGCCCACATGCCGCGTGCACGCGGTCAAAGCCGGAGCAACAGCGGACTCTTCATGGGCGACGAATACGAAGTGCAAATTCTCGACTCATACGGTCTGGAGGGCCTCTACAACGAATGCGGCGCCCTCTACAAAGTCTCCGCGCCCCATGTGAACGCGTCCGCACCGCCCGTGCAATGGCAAACCTTCGACGTTATGTACCGCGCCGCACGCCACAACGCCGACGGCGAACTCACCGAAAACCCCACGATGAGCGTCCTCCATAACGGTGTCATCATCCACAACGAAACCGAAATGAAATGGATCACTGGCTGGAAAGAAAACGAACGCATGGAACCCCATCCCACAGAGCCCGGCCACGTAAAACTTCAGGGCCACGGAAACTACGTGCAATTCCGAAACTTCTGGCTCGTCGATCTTGGCGAAGGTGACGAAAGCACCTTCTAACTTCACACATCTAACTTTGCACATCAAACCATCCCCGGGCCTCCTTACGCACAATCGCGTTTTGAGGCCCCTGTTGTTTCATGTATGCATGGCAATGGTGTACCATAGAGCCACGTGTTCAGGGGGAACCGATGCTCGAATCCATTCCAGACAATTTCTTGTGGGGTGCCTCACTCCACAGCCATTGCGTCGAGGGCGGAGACCACGAAAGCGACTGGTGCCGCTGGGAAAAACGACCGGGGAACATCGCCGACAACACCACCTCCGAGCGCGGTGCCGATTTCAAGAGTCACTACAAAGACGACATCCGCGTCGCCCGGGATTTCGGCCTGAATGCACTGCTCATTACCCTCGAATGGAGCCGAATCCAGCCGAAAGAGGGACCTCCGAACAAGAAAGCGATGGCGCACTACTTCAAACTCCTCACGACAATGCGCGACGCAGGAATAACACCTATCGTTGCACTTTCCCACGTGACGCTACCAATCTGGATTGCCGACAACGGAGGCTGGCTCAACGCAGAAACAGTCGATCAGTTCCGCACCTACGCCGAAGCCGTCGTCGAATCGCTCGGAGACCTCTGCAATCACTGGATTCCCATACTCGAACCAACCCATCTCGCACAACGAGCCTATCGCCTCGGCCATTGGCCACCGAATGTGCAAAGTGCGCGAAACAAACGAACAGTTGATACCAACCTACTCAATGCACATCGTGCGGGTTACGAAACCATCAAAGAAGCCAACGCCGATGCACAAGTCGGCGTCGGCATTCGTATCGCGGACTACACACCGAGCAATCCCTATCGTGCATGGGATGCCCGCGCCGCGCATCAAGAAGCATCACGATGCAATCATGCGTTCCTGGATGCACTCGCCAAAAATAACCAAATATCATCAGTCGTGGACTTCATAGGACTCTCCTACTTCGGCAGTCAGACCGTCACCTGGAATTGGCGCGCGTCGCGTCGCGCCTTCGTCCAATACGCTCAGGACGGTCCGCGCTCGCTCCGGTGCACACCGTGCCCGGCAGCATTCGAAAAACTCCTCCACACCTTTCGAAACTACTCGATTCCATTCTACATCCTCGGAAACGGCTCCGATTCGGATGATGATGCAGAACAATGTGGCTACTTACTTAATCATCTCCAAGAGGTATCCCAAATGCTGAAACGGAAAATCGACATTCGAGGATACTTCTACTACGGCCTGCTCGACGGTTTTGAATGGGAACGCGGATACACCTCTCGGCGCGGCCTGTTTCATGTGGACCCCGAACGTCTCACACGCACGCCAAAACCTGTCGCGCTCATGCTAAAGGAGCTAATCGCCACGGGAGCGGTACGCACAAGCACCATGCAGCAATTCTGCCCGGATCGCGTCGAAGACACTGCGGAGAAGGCCTCATGAGCACATTCATTGCCATCGAAGCCGGGGCAACGCGCTCCACAGCCGGACTCTACGATGCCAAAACGGGAGTTCTTGTGCGTGAGACCATTGGGGAAGCGGCCAACCCCATAGAGCACGGCGTGACCTGCGCCACCAGCGTTCTCGTGTCACTGATCAATAATCTAAGCATCGACGAAGACGACTGCGCGACACTAATTGCAGGTGTCGCCGGAGCCGGAAAAGGCGACCTTGCCAATCAACTCGCCAACTCATTAAGTCAGGCGACAGGAATCCCAAAAGTCATCGTCACCAATGACATCGCCCCGGTCTTCCACGCCAACATACCCGAAGGTCCAGGCATTCTTGTGATCGCAGGAACCGGGTCAAGCGTGATGGCGCGCAACGAAACAGGAAACGTATCCCTCATCGGCGGCCACGGAGCACTCATGGGCGACCGGGGCAGCGGCTACCGACTCGGATTGGGCGCACTCGAAGCCTGTGCCGCCGCAGTGGACGGTACGGGTGAGTCGACCACACTGTTGCAGACACTACTCGACGAGACTGAATCCCACGATGTGGACGGACTGGTTGTGTGGGCAAGCGGCGCAACCAAATCGGACATCGCAGCACTCGCAAAAATAGTCGTCGATCAGGCGGGCGACCAAGATGAAGTCGCCGCGCAATTGGTGGCCGATCAGGCCTCCTTCCTCGCCGACCAAACCTCAATGGCACGCCACACCAACGATCTCGCTGACGACGTTCCCATCCTCCTCTACGGCGGCCTGCTACTCGGCTCCGATGTATTCGCAACCGTCTACCGCGAAGCACTCAAAAACCTCTGGCCCAACTCCGATCCCCAAATCGCCACCACGACAGGGCACGCGGCCGTAGCGCAACTATTCAACAATCCAATACCCAACTGCGCCATCGCAATCAGAGAATCAGCTCATGCGCTCCCTGCCACCGAACAAATGGACAACGCCCCGAAGCCGCTGGACACGATGACCGCGCTGGAGATTACGCAATGGATGTCTGAATCTGAATCGGCTGTGCAGAACGCATTGCACGGTGCGCAGGATTCCATCGCAGCCGCCATCGATCGCGCCGCACAGGCCTATCAGGATGGCGGGCGAGTCATCTACTTGGGCGCCGGTACCAGCGGACGACTCGGCGTGTTGGATGCCTCAGAATGCCCTCCCACATTCGGTGTCGCTCCAGACCGATTCGTCGGAATCATCGCCGGTGGGGACAAAGCCCTCCGCAACAGCATCGAAGGGGCCGAAGACGACCGAGATCAGGCCGTCGAAGACCTCATGTCGCTAAGCCCCTTTCCCTCAAAAGCAGACTTCGTCGTCGGCATCACCGCGTCCGGTACCACCCCCTACGTACTCAGCGCCCTCGAATACGCCGCCAGCCTGAATGCCGGCACCGCGCTCATCGCCTGCAATCCAGTCACCTGCGACGCGGCGGACATCCACATCCTGCTGGATACCGGCCCAGAAGTATTACCCGGTTCCACGCGCCTCAAAGCCGGCACCGCCACCAAACTCGCGCTCAACCAAATCACCACCGGCGCCATGGCCCGTTGCGGTCACATCTACGAAGGCCGCATGGTCGGCGTGAAAGCCGTGAACGATAAACTTCAGTCCCGCACCATTCGCGTCGCGGCCGATCTGCTGAACCTTGCCGAAGCGCAGGCCGCCGACGCGATAGACAACGCGGACGGGGACATAAAAATAGCCGTACTCATGCATCGCAAAGGCTTGAGCGAATCCGAAGCCATCGACGCACTCACAAAATCTGGAGGTCATCTGCGGCATGCACTGGAGGATTAAATTTTTCATCGGACTCGTGACCCTTCTACCATTCGCTGCAACCGCAGCCGAAGGCCTCTCCGAAGAAATGGTCGCGATTCAGTTGCTGGAGAGTGTCGACGTGGTCACCGTATTCTCCCCCATGGGTTTCACCGTGTCCGACGCGCAAAACAACTATCCCTTACCCGCAGGCCTCTACGAATTCTCGCGCCAGACCACCACGCCACCCGTCCAGCAATTTCACCTCTTCTCCAAAACCTTTACCCTGACGCAAGCCGCGGCGCAGGAGGCCTACATCGAATCCTGGAAACAACGCGGATATCCCGCGAAATCCATCACGATTGGCAAGAAACTAACCACGAGTCGCGATCGAATTCTTGATGCCCGGATAAATTGGATCTCCATTGCCCGGGCCTCCTCAAAAAAGGAGGCTGACCAGAAGAAAAAGGAATTGGAAGCCGCCGAACAATGGACCTGGATGCGGCCCGAAACTGTACAGCCCGGCACGGGCACGGTAAAACTGACAGGCCCGAAAGGTGCCTACTCCCTTCAACTACCCATCACGCTGACGTCATCGAAAGCACTTTCCGTCGCCAATGTAAACGTCGGTTTTTGGGATGAACGCCTCAAACATCTCGCCTATTCCGGACGCCTCGAACTAACCATCTCTCCCAAAGGCGGACTGGAGCTTCTGGAGCATTCAACCGTCGAGGAATATCTGCGCGGAGTCCTACCATCCGAAATGCCCGCGCTCTGGCCCGAAGAAGCACTCAAGGCGCAAGCCGTCTCCGCACGAAGCGAAGTGCTCGTCAATCTCTCCACCAAACACAGCCTCGAAAATTTCGACTTCTGCAACAAAGAACACTGCCGCGCCTATCACGGCATCAATCGACAGGCTGAAGAGACCGACAATGCACTGCGCAACACGCGCGGCGAAATACTCGTGCAAAACGAGATGATCGTACCTACCGTATTTTCCGCAAATTGCGGAGGTTGGACCGCCAACAACGACACCATCTGGTTTGGCCCCCCAAATGCAGCACTTCGTGCCGTGCCGGATACACCCGAGCGATCACAATCCGATCTGCAATCTACGCAAGCCGTGAAAAAGTGGTTATCCTCTTCTTCGCAAGCGTTCTGCAATGGCGATCCAACTGGCTTCCGATGGACGCGGGACTATTCTGAGAGCGAACTTCATGCTATGATTGGAAAGAAAGTTACCGTTGGTCGCATTGACCGAATCGAACTTGGTGAACGCGGAGTTGGTGGTCGACTAAAATGGATTCGCATCCATGGAAGCACCGATACCGTGGTCATCAAAAAAGAGCTTCCGATCCGACAGGCACTGGGTGGCCTTCCAAGTGCGATGTTTGATCTGTCCGTATCGGGAACAACCCCCAATCGGAAATTTCACCTCAACGGCGGCGGACGTGGACACGGCGTGGGCTTATGCCAGCACGGCGCACGCGGCATGGCGGCAGCAGGGCACCGCTACAAAGACATATTGAATCATTACTTTACAGGCGTCTCTATCGAAAAGGTACGTTAAGTTGAACTTGGAGAAATTACAGAAAAAAGATGCCCGCTACGGCATCGGCCTCATGTCCGGCACCTCATGCGACGGTGTCGATGCAGCACTCGTACGAATCAAAGGTACCGGCCCCGAATTGGTCATGAAACTCATCGCTTTCGAATCGTTTCCTTTTTCCACGGATCTCACCTTGCGCCTGCTTGCATCCCGCCACGATGCCAAGGAATTATGCGCGCTCAATTTTGAACTGGGCGAACAAATGGCCAAGGCAGCAGCTTCCATGATCAAGGTCGCACGCGCCGAACCCGTCGATGTCGATTTCATCGCAAGCTCAGGCCACACCGTCGCCCATCTTCCCCCACGCAACCACGAAGGCTCGGGCACACTCCAGATTGGCGAGACAGCCATCATCGCAGAAAAATGCAAGCTACCCGTCATCTCAAACTTTCGCCCGCGCGACATGGCCGCCGGTGGTCAAGGCGCTCCCCTGGTTCCCTACGCCGACTGGGTATTGTTTCATCGTGACGATCGCACCGCCGCTTTCCTGAACATCGGAGGCATCGCGAACATTACCGTCGTCCCCCCAAAATTGGAAGACGTACTCGCCTTCGATACCGGACCCGGCAACATGATCATCGACGGCGCCATGCGTCTCATTACCGTCGGAGCCAAAAGCATGGACGAAGACGGCGCTCTGGCCGCGCAAGGAGTCGTTATCGACGAATTTCTCGAGTACTTGCTTGAACACCCCTACTTTCGAGAACTACCCCCGAAAAGTACAGGCCGTGAAGAATTCGGCCCCGATGTCTACCTGCGCGATGCCCTCGCCAGCCGACGGGATCGGCGCGCCGAAGACATCATGGCTACCGTTACCGCCGCGGTCGCCTACAGCATTAACCGAGCCTTCAACCGTTTCGTCAAACCCCAATACAACATCTCACGCTTCGTCATCAGCGGCGGCGGCGCACACAACAAAACGCTCACGAAGCTCATTAGTCAGGGGCTCAAAGGCATCACGGTCCGACGCAGCGATCACTACAACATGCCCGTCGATGCTCGTGAAGCCATTGCCTTTGCGATTCTCGGAAACGAAACCATCTGCGGCACGCCATCCAACGTGCCCAGCGCCACCGGGGCCAACCGCAAAGTCGTGCTGGGACAAATCACACCGGGTTAACCATCGTCAGGGCAAGGGGGCAACCGTGTTCGGCTTCTTCAAGAATAAACCCCTGGGAGAACAAGGCGAAAATCACGCCGCACGATTCCTGCGCGCCCAAGGCTACAAAATCCTCGACCGCAACGTGCAACTCGGCCGTTACGAAATCGACATCATCGCCCAAGAAGGCGACACCACTGCCTTCGTAGAAGTAAAAACCCGCGCCACCGACGACGGCTTCGTCCCGGAAGAAAACGTCAACCCCGAAAAACAGAGACGCATCATCCAAGCCGCCGACATCTACATCTCCCAAAAAGACGACCCAGAAATGTACTACCGCTTCGACATCGTCGCCATCATTCTTCCGAAAAAAGGCGCGCCGACGATCAGACTACTCCGAAATGCCTTTCAGGAGTAACTGGCATTCCGCTTCCACTTAGGATAAGATTTGAAGAAGGAAGTAATCGAGGAAAAGTATGCTGAATGTTTCCGATCTTACATCACTTCGCAAAAAAAAACCAAAATTTCCATCGCAGTTGCCGTACTAATTGGGTGCATTGCTCTGTGGAAATTGTTTGACAGAATGAACAGTTATCCTGGAGCTGAACATCTCATTAAGGAAATGGTTAAGCAGGGTGAGATTGAATTTTTGACAATCGCCCCGTGTGAAAATTACGATCACCCTACCCAAATCGAGCAAGAGACTATTGGAGACTTCTACTTCACAATCGTCGACTCCAGATACATAATCGACCCCAAGCTAATTGAGAATCTTCTAGTTGGACTCCCAGGGGAAAAATCAGATCCTGCATTTGAGTGTTCTTGGCCACGCCATGGCGTAAGAATGGTGAACGATCCAGATAGTTTTTTGTTGATTTGTTTCGAGTGCTCCAATTTCTATTATCAAAGCGATAGCTCCAAGGGGCATGGACTAATTACGTTATCCAAAATGGGGCCGTATAAAGACTTATTCGAAAAACTCGTCGAAGAATACAATATGATTCCGCCACCTGAGAACTGTGACGAGTAGAGTAATCGCTTCACAATCGAGCCTACACCTTGCCCTTCAAATACTGCCCGGTATAACTCTTCTTCTTTTTCGCGATCTGTTTCGGTGTACCCTGAGCGATGACCTTGCCGCCTTTGTCGCCACCCTCCGGCCCGAGGTCGATGATCCAGTCCGCCGTTTTGATAACGTCCATGTTGTGTTCGATGACCACAACAGTGTTGCCGCTGTCCGCGAGACGATGCAGGACTTGTAGCAGCTTGTCCACATCCACCGCATGCAGTCCCGTGGTCGGTTCATCCAGGATATACAAGGTGCGCCCCGTCTGGCGTTTGGATAACTCCGTCGCCAGTTTCACGCGTTGCGCTTCACCACCAGACAACGTCGTCGCGGGTTGACCCAGCTTGATGTAGCCCAGCCCAACATCATTCAACACATCCAATTTCTGAAACACGACCGGAATATTTCTGAAAAATTCGCACCCATCCTCAATCGTCATATCCAATACTTCAGAAATATTCTTGCCCTTGTAGCGAATCTCCAGACTGTCCCGGTTATACCGTGCGCCGTCACACACTTCACACTTCACATACACGTCCGGCAAAAAGTGCATCTCGATGGTGATGAGTCCGTTCCCCTCACACGCCTCGCAACGTCCGCCTTTCACGTTGAAACTGAAACGTCCCGGTTTATAACCCCGTGCGCGAGCATCCTTCGTTTTCGCGAATATCTCCCGAATCGGACTGAACAATCCCGTATACGTTGCGGGATTCGACCGCGGTGTGCGTCCAATAGGCGACTGATCGATATCAATAA
The DNA here is from genome assembly GCA_046583315.1 of Candidatus Hydrogenedentota bacterium. GTDB lineage: Bacteria > Hydrogenedentota > Hydrogenedentia > Hydrogenedentales > DTSJ01. The sequence goes on along the minus strand of JAYGCN010000189.1, from coordinate 7,082 downwards.
TCTTGTCAATATGTTCGAGCCCATCGATAGACTCGTGCTTGCCCGGTTTAATCCGCATGGACCCATGCAGCGCACGCATAGCCGCCGGATACAAGGTTCCGTTAATCAGCGTCGACTTGCCCGAACCCGACACGCCCGTGACGCAGACCATCAAACCCAGCGGAATTTCGACATCGATCTTTTGCAGATTGTTCTGTTCCGCCTTACGAATCACAATTGACTTACCGTTGCGCTCCCGCAATGCATTCGGCATGTGAATCTGAAAGGTGCCCGACAAATATTGACCCGTGAGCGACTTCTTGTTGCGCGCAATCTGCGCCGGTGTGCCCTCCGCAACAATCTCACCGCCGTGAACACCCGCGCCCGGTCCCATATCCAGCACATAGTCCGCCGTGCGAATCGTGTCCTCATCATGCTCAACCACTATCACCGTGTTACCCAGATCCCGCAACCGCTTCAACGTCTTGATCAATCGATCATTATCGCGCTGGTGCAAACCAATGCTCGGCTCGTCCAGAATATACAACACGCCGACCAAACCCGATCCAATCTGCGTCGCCAATCGAATCCGCTGCGATTCCCCACCCGACAACGATCCCGCCTGACGATCCAGCGTCAAGTATTCAAGCCCCACACTCACCAGGAATCCAAGTCGTTCATTCACTTCCTTCAAAATTCGGTCAGCAATAACTTTCTGTTGTTTCGTCAATTTCATCGCGCCCAGAAAATCATAGGCCGCGCCAATCGACAAACCCGTCACATCAAGAATCGATTTCCCATTCAGTCGTACCGCCCGCGATTCAGGACGTAAGCGCGCGCCCCCGCAAGCCTCACACGCATGCGTCGCCATGAACTGGCTGATCTTGTCCCGTTGCGACGAGGACGAGGTCTCGCGAAAACGACGCTTCAAATTGTTTACTACTCCCTCGAAGGGTTTCAGGGATTTGTGCACCATCTTTCTCTTCTTCATCGTGTAACTGAATTCGATTTCCTCATCACCGGATCCATACAACACAATCTGCCGATGTTCCTCGCTCAGCTTATTCCACGGAGCCGTCCATTTCATCCCGTAATGATCCGCCACACACTTCAGGCCCCGCATGTACCAGCCATCCAGCATGCGACTCATGTTCCAGGCCCGTATCGCGTGCTCGCTCAACGAAAGTGATTCATCCGGCACAACCAGCTCCGGATCGATCTCCATCGTCGTGCCCAGACCCGTACATTCCGGGCAAGCACCGTGGGGGCTGTTAAACGAAAACATGCGTGGCGCCAATTCTTCATAACTGATGCCGCAATCCACGCACGCGAAATGCTCACTTTGCAACATCTCATTCTCGATCTTTTTGTCCGGCGATTGCGTCCAGACGCGCATGATGCCCTTGCCCAATTTCAGCGAAGTCTCCACCGAATCGCTCAACCGTTGCCCCAAGCCTTTTTTCACGACCAGTCGGTCGACCAGAATATCGATATCGTGTTTTTTGTACCGTGCAAGATCTGGAGCGTCCTCAACCAGACACACCTCGCCATTCACCCGAATTCGCGGAAATCCCTGCTTCGCGATATCCTCGAAAACCTTCTGATAGGTACCCTTACGCTGCCGAATGATCGGCGCCAACAACTGCACCCGCGTGCCCTCCGGCATCTTTCGAATCATGTCCACGATAGACTCGGGCGACTGCGATTGAACCGGCTTTCCACACTGATAACAATGCGGCGTACCAACGCGTGCAAAGAGCAATCTCAAATAATCATAAATTTCGGTAACCGTGCCCACGGTCGATCGCGGATTCCGGTGCGTCGTTTTCTGCTCAATCGAGATCGCCGGGCTCAAGCCCTCAATGTAATCCACATCCGGCTTATCCATCTGGTCCAGAAACTGACGCGCGTAGGCCGATAGACTTTCCACATAGCGACGCTGCCCCTCGGCATAAATCGTATCGAAAGCCAGACTCGATTTACCCGATCCGCTCAATCCCGTAATCACAACCAGCTTGTCCCGCGGAATCGTCGTGCTGATGTTCTTCAGATTATGTTCGCGCGCCCCCTTAATCGTGATCGTATCGTGAGGCGTTGTCTTCTTCTTCTTGGGGGGCATGGGTGCAACTCTTCGCGTTTAATTCAGCTTCAAAACAGAGGCCATGATACACTGAATCAATGTTTAGTAACAAATAAATACGGCGCAACCGAAGTTGCGCCGTATGACTCAAAGTTTTAAATAAAACGAAGGCCTTAGCCCTTACTTATGACGTTTCATTTTCGTGTAGCGAATCGAATTCACCTTACCATCACGCCATAATTCAGAGCGCGTTTCAAAAGTATCCTCATCGATAATTTTCAACGTACCCGAATGCGCGTGACCATCTTTCGTCACATCCATGTTCGTGCCTTTGTCAAAATCAAAATTGATGACACCTTCTTCCTGCACTTTCGAAAACTTCATCGAAGGCTGATTGCCCGCCGCACAATAATGCGTATGAATCAAGGTATCCGTTCCATCCTGATGATACATGCTCACCATTTCCATCGGCGTATCTGCCAAAAACGTCGCCATGATCGAAGAACCGTTCGCGATATTGCGGTACGTCACCGTCGTTTCCGATTTCGTGCCTTCTTCCATCAATTTCCCGACCGGCACCACATTCGAATCGCCCTTCCACGTTCCTTCCAGCGTCAACATCGCTTTGTACGCAGAATCCGCATCCAAAACCTTGCTGCTCACGTCCTCCGCACTCGCCGTCACCGCAATCAATAGCGCAATCGCCAGACTCAGTTTCTTCATCATAAACCTCCCGTAGTAAAAGTATGTGATCGTTATTATCTCAAACAAGCGTACTCCTACCTCCAAAGAGAGTCAATAGATACAGCATAACTTTCGACACAAAAGAAAGCGGGATGCGTAACAGCCGTTACACATCCCGCGAAATCGCCAAAATCAATCACATTTATCGGTTTTTCCTACTTCTAGATGCCCGCTTTCTTCGCAAGAGCCTTCGCCTGATCCGTATCTTCCCATTTCCAGCCCTTACGCCCGAAATGACCATAAGCCGCCGTTTTGCGATATTGCGCCTTGCGGAGTTGAAGCTTTTTCAGAATCGCCGCCGGACGGCAATCGAAATGTTCCTGCACCAAATCAGCCAGATCGTCATCATTGATCTTGCCCGTATCGAACGAGTTCACATTGATTGATACCGGCTCCGATACACCAATCGCGTAGGCCAGCTGAATTTCACAACGCGTCGCCAGTTTCGCCGCCACAATATTTTTCGCAATGTAACGCGCCATGTAGGCCGCCGACCGGTCCACCTTCGACGGATCTTTGCCACTGAACGCGCCACCACCATGCCGACCCATGCCGCCATAGGTATCCACGATAATTTTACGTCCCGTAAGACCGCAGTCGCCTACCGGTCCACCGACTACGAACTTTCCAGTAGGATTGATGTGGTAGTTGATCTTACCCTTCACATACTTCTTCGGCAGAATCGGCTTGATTACTTTGTTAATGATCTCACTTCTAATTTTCTTGTGAGAAATATTCGGGGAGTGCTGATTCGAGATGACAATAGAATCGATGCGAATCGGTTTACCTTCAATATACTCAACCGTCACCTGAGACTTGCCATCAGGCTGTAACCAAGGCAACGTACCATTCTTACGCAACTTGGACAATTGAAGCCCCAGCTTGTGCGCCAAATCGATCGGCAGCGGCATCAGCGAGGTCGTCTCGTTACACGCATAGCCAAACATCATGCCCTGATCGCCAGCACCCTGATCCTGGTCGATGCCAGCACCGACATCCACGCCCTGCGCAATGTCAGGAGACTGTTTATCGAGCGAAACCAGCACCGCACAAGTATCGCAGTCGAACTGGGAATCACCACCCGTGTATCCAATTTCGCGCAACGTCTTCCGCACCACCGCAGGAATATCCACGATAGCCTTCGTCGTCACCTCACCAGCAATCACCACCATGCCGGTCGTAATCATCGTTTCACACGCCACACGGGACATCTTGTCCTGCGTGAGCATCGCATCAAGAATGGCATCCGAAATCTGGTCAGCGACCTTGTCCGGGTGGCCTTCGGTTACAGATTCAGACGTAAACAACACGCCCCTTTTCGCAGCAGTGGACATAAACAACTCCTTAAAAATACTAGGTAATGAAAAGTGAAGATGATACCGAGGTACGGATACCCGTTACAATCCCGAAGGGTCCAACCTGAATCCAGGTCCCATCGTGCTGCTGATACAACAAGACTTCATGTACGTGCCTTTTACCGAAGCCGGTTTTGCTTTCAGGATCGATTCAATGACAGCACCCGCATTTTCAGCAATCTGTTCGGGTGTGAAGGAAGCTTTGCCAACCGGGACATGGATATTCGCATTCTTGTCAACGCGATAATCAATTTTACCCTTTTTGATGTCGGTAACAGCTTTACCAACCTGCGGTGTCACGGTGCCGGCTTTAGGACTCGGCATCAGGCCGCGCGGACCAAGTACCCTACCGAGTTTACCAACCGCGCCCATCATGTCCGGAGCAGCAACAAGCGAATCAAAATCCGTCCAACCACCACTGATTTTTTCAACGATGTCGTCTGAGCCAACTTCAGCAGCACCAGCATCCTTGGCTTCCTGAATCTGCGCATCGGATTTGCACAACACCACAACGCGCACGTCTTTACCCGTACCGTGTGGAAGGGATACAGAACCACGAACCATCTGGTCAGCGTGCCGGGGGTCAACCCCCAAGTGGAAGGCCAAATCGATGGACTCGTCGAATTTGGTGGTGGCGCATTCTTTGACACCAGCAGCGGCATCGGAAAGGCTGTACTTCTTCGTCTTGTCTACTTTGCTGTCGTATGCAGCGATACGTTTTGCCTGTTTGGGCATGATTTGTTCTCCTGTGGTTCAAGCGGACGCATCGCGCCCTCCCACCTCGGTTGAAACAACGTGATTCAAATAAAATCGAGGGCCGGTATTAGCCTTCGACCAAAATTCCCATACTACGCGCGGTACCGGAAAGCATGCTCACGGCAGCGTCTTCGGAAGCGCAATTCAGATCTTTCTTTTTGATCTCAATTATCTCAACAAGATCCGCGCGCGTCACCGAACCCACTTTAGTTTTGTTGGGCTCACCAGAAGCTTTCGCCAATTTCGCGGCACGTTTGATCAGTACAGCGGCAGGCGGGCTCTTCGTTATAAAGCTGAAAGAGCGATCCCCATACACCTCAATCACAACCGGAATCGTCAATCCCTGCTGATCCTTCGTGCGCTCATTGAACTGATTGCAAAAATCCATGATGTTCACACCGTGCTGACCCAATGCGGGACCAACCGGCGGTGCGGGAGTGGCTCCACCTGCAGGACACTGCAGCTTGATGAGTCCACTGATTTCTTTTTTCGGGGCGGCCATGATACGTTCTCCAGGTTAGATCTTTTCGACTTGCCAGAATTCCACTTCTACACTGGTCTGTCGTTCAAATATTTCAATCATTACTTTCATTTTGCCACGCTCTTCATTAATTTCTCCGATGTTTCCGAAGAAATTCGAGAACGCACCATCAATAATCTTGATTCTCTCGCCAATATCAAAATTGACCTTCGCACGAGGACGTTCGCGTTCGCCGCGTATTTCCTCAACAAGACTCATCACTTCCGAATCTTCCAGCGGTACCGGCTCATTCCGCGAGCCGATGAAACCCGTCACACCCGTCGTATCCTTAATCAGATGCCACAAATCAGCATATCGCTCAGGATGCTCAGGCAATTGCACCAACAAATAGCCAGGAAAATACTTACGCTTCGTAAATTTCTTCTCGCCCGATTTGAACTCGGCAACCTCTTCCATCGGAACCAAAACGTTCGTGAGCAGGTCAGTTAATCCCTGCTGCTCGGCACCAGAAATCAGCGAACGCTGTACAGTCGCTTCCTGACCCGAATGCGCATGAATCGCATACCAACGACGCTTAATCCCATCGTCAGGGGCCTCATTCAACGTGATCGCAGGCTCCTCATCCGATGGATCGTCTTCGTCATCATCACGGACCGGTGCCGGTGTCGCTTCCTCTTGCGGCTCCGGATCAGCAATCACCACCGTCTCCTCTACAGAAGCCGCAGTCTCGCTGTCACTATCCGGTTCAAGAAACGCGACCTTCTCTTCTTCAGGGGCCGATGCATCAGCGTCCGGTTCTAGAAACGCGATCTTCTCCTCTTCAGGAGCCTTGTATTCATTTTCACCCTCCGGATCAAGAAATGCCGCCGCTTTCGCCGCATCCTCGCTACGTTCAGGCTTATCTGTATTCATTTCGTCCGACACAATGTGTCTCCCTTAAACCAGACTGTACATAAACAGCACCAGGCGCTGAAACACTTGATCCATAGAGCCAATAATGGTCGCAAGCAACGCCAGGAAAATCATCACGACCGTCGTCGATGCCTTGAGATCCTCACGCGTCGGCCACGTCACTTTGCCCATCTCAGAACGTACATCCTGCAGATACGCCTTCGAACGCGCCACCACACCCAACTTAACTGTTTGCTGTGCTTGTTTTGCCATAATTCTCTCTTCGTATGAAATTCAGGACTCCGCAAAGGAACCTGTTTCGTTAAAAGCTGGCAGACCTGGAGGGACTCGAACCCCCAACCTTCGGCTTTGGAGGCCGCTGCTCTACCAATTGAGCCACAGGTCTGCATGCTAAAGTCATGACGAATTCTAGTCTATTTAACTTCTTTGTGTACTGTGTGCTTGCGCTCGAACTTACAATACTTCTTCATTTCATAACGCTCGGGAGATTTTCGCTTGTCCCGGGTCGTCGTGTAGTTCCGTTGCTTGCACTCGGTGCACTGCAATATCACTTGTTCACGCATGATAGTGTCTTTCCATTAATGCCGAATCAACTCAATTGGATTCAGCTCAATTCGTTTCTTATTCAATAACCTTGGTGACCACGCCGGCGCCGACGGTACGGCCGCCTTCGCGGATGGCAAAGCGTAATTCTTCGTCCATCGCTATCGGCGTAATCAGCTCGCCGACAATCGTAATGTTGTCGCCCGGCATCACCATTTCAACGCCGTCGGGA
>JAYGCN010000078.1:0-33615 GCA_046583315.1 Candidatus Hydrogenedentota bacterium | reverse complement strand
AGCATTACAGTGTCCATAGTCATAAACATGTGAGAGTTTGGAAATGGTAAAAATAGAAATTCATGCTGGAAAAGCAAACGCCAACCTAAGGCGTTCGATTCTGTTTATTCTGTATCATATTACCGTTCTTGTCATCGGATGTGCCATGCTCGTGAACGGCGTATATTATACCGTACTGTTCAATCGATCGTATATACCGTTGGCTCATCAGATGGATGAAGTTGTTGGAAGTGTCTTTTTGGGTATCTTGGGTGGCCTATTCACGCTACTCAGTATCAGTTCACTCTCCCTCGCCTTCAAGATAGGAAAAAAGAGTAAACGAGAAGACTATCGAAGGAATGAAAATCCCACCAAACCTTGGCTCTGGAAAGAAGAATGGCTTGACCGAAAAATTCCATCAAGCGGCCCCAAATTCGTGTTCATCATGGCCGGCATGGGGATCATATGCAGCGTATTCGGATTCGGCTTGATTCTCGGCTTCATTTATCAGCATGACGCATCAGCAACGGTTCTGTGCACGAAGGATATTTCTTGGTCGCAGTAGGGCTTCTACTACTCGGTAGCGCAATTTACCGCACCCGACAATGGTATAAGCACGGAGAAGCCAGTTGCGAAATGGTCACCCTCCCGGGCGTCGTCGGAGGCTGGCTCAAAGCCATCGTATGGGTAAATTTTACATTCGCCCCAGACGAAACCGTCGAAGCAAAACTGATCTGCGCTGCCCGCGACATCCCAAGCGACGATGGCAAAATAAACCGAGTCGTCCAATGGCAAGAAGACATCGAGGTCGATATGGGACGCGTCACCAAAGTTGTCGCAGGCCAAACAGCGATCCCAATCGAAGTCTACATCCCAAGAGACTGCCAGCAAACTTCTCCAAATGGTGGCGACGACCGCATCGAATGGGAGTTAACCACACGAGCAAAAGTCGCCGGAATAGATTTAGCCTCCAGTTTTATCATTCCAATATTCGTTACAGATGAAAGCAAAAGGCACCGCACACTCAACGAACACGGAGAACGCGTCGATGAGATTATTAAGCCCTACACACCCACTATCGAAGTAAGAGACAACCCCGATGGAGGCATCTCCCTCTACGTCCGGCCACGTCGCGACCTAGGCAATTTGGGTTGTTTAACCATATTCTTCACCTTTTGGACCGCCGTTGTCTGCTTCCTCCTCGTAGTCGTATTCTCCGGAGAAATCGGAGCGCTTTTTTTCCTAATTCTCTTTGGCGGCACCGAAATTCTGATCGGACGGGCCGTGTTCTGGCGATGGTTTGGGAAAGCTTGGCTCGACGTCAGCAAAAAAGAAATCATCATTACCAAAAAATTATTCGGGCTAGGATCACCCAAGACCATCCGTGCCCTTTCAGAAACGACCCCCGATTCGCCTCACGAAGGATGACTTCGAATTGATGCACACGTCGCGACTTGGAGCAAAGCGACATCATGGGTATGTGTCCTTTAAGCACTCCGGCATGACAAAGGCGAGCCAGTGCAATACACAAAAGAGTTTCGGCTGGGGTACAGGGATGAAGCGACAGGGGAACTAACCCATCATATTTGGATTAGTGTAGTCGATGCGGAAAACGGTCCGTACTTCGTCCAATGGATGGCCTTTCAGAATCGCGAACAATTTCTCGAGCTGATGGGCATCGTGAGAAGCCTGGGCGATCAAGTGCGTAAAGTAACGCTGACCGAGCCGCCCCATATTCAAATGCAGGATCTGCTTCGGGAACCCATGCAGAATCGCATGACCACCAAAGGCAGCAAATTTGAGACCTCGTCGCGATCGCTGGCCTGGTGGCAGAACCGCATGAACGATATCGACGGATGCCTCGAGCAGACGCATCTGGAACGCGACACGATACAGTTCAATCTGCAACTGAACGATCCGATTGAGGAATACTTGAATTCGGACGAAAGTTGGGGAGGCGTTGGCGGTGAGTACACCGTAACGCTTGGACCGGAATCGAATGCGTCGGCCGGATACGATGCAGCACTTCCCGCGCTCACTACCACTGTGAACGCTTTCACACGCTTCTGGATGGGCAATGTTACTGCGCTTGGACTAACTTATACGGATTCGTTCGACGCGCCCGAAACGCTGATACGTGACCACGACCGGGTCATGCGACTCCCGAAGCCGGGACGCGATTGGGATTTTTAGAGTTCGAATCAATTTTGCATGACACCATCCGCTTCCTTACAATACAAAAGTCGAAAGCAGTAGGGGAGAAGCCATGGTAAGCGTTCTGTTTGTGTGTATGGGCAACATCTGTCGTAGCCCCTCGGCGGAAGGTGTGTTTCGTCGTCTGGTGACCGATCGCGGCTTATCAGACGAATTTCACATCGATTCCTGCGGCACGATCTCCTTCCACACTGGTGATGCCCCCGACCCGCGAGCACAAGAGACGGCGCACGGTCGCGGTATCGATATCAGCGGATTACAAGCAAGGCAATATCGCTCGAGCGACTTCAAGCAGTTCGACTATATTCTCGCGATGGATCATGATAATCTCCGTGAACTTCAGGTGGATTGCCCTCAAGAATACATCGACAGATTACACCTTTTCTGCAACTTTGCTCATAATCATGATGAGGTGGAGGTGCCCGATCCCTACTACGGTGGCAAACAAGGCTTTGAGCAGGTCTACGACCTGATTCTTGATGCCTCCCAAGGCCTTCTTGCGCACATTCAGGGCAACACCAAAAAACAATGAGTGCGACGCTTAGCGATGCGATCGAAGCGATATTGGGTGATGCCCCGCATACAATAACGCCCTTGAGCGGGGGGTCGGTGGGCGAGGTCTATCGCGCTCAGTTTTCTGACCGTGACATCGTCGTGAAAGTGGATGCTGGACCCGATGCGCGATTAAACGCCGAAGGGTGGATGCTGGAATACCTGAGCGAACATTCCACACTCCCGGTACCGCGGGTGTTACACAGCAGCAGCCGATTGTTACTCATGGAGATGTTACCGGGCAATAGTGTGTTCTCCGGGAAAGCTGAAGATGACGCCGCAACCCATCTGGCACGCCTCCACGAAATTACTGCGCCGCAATTCGGATTGGAACGCGACACACTTATTGGTTCGTTGCATCAACCGAATCCGCTATCCGATACCTGGATCGATTTCTTTCGTGAGCATCGCTTGTTGCACATGGCGCGGGAAGGCGTGCGCGAGGGCAAGATTCCGCTGGACACCATGAGTCGAATCGAGAAGTTTGCGTCGCGATTGGAGGACTGGTTGATCGAACCAGCAGCCCCGTCACTGCTGCATGGGGACGTGTGGACGACAAACGTCCTGTCTTCCGACGATAGAATCACAGGCTTTATCGATCCCGCGGTCTACTACGGACACCCGGAGATAGAGCTGGCATTCGTCACATTATTCGGGACTTTTGGCACACGATTCTTCGATCACTATAAAGAATTACGTGGTTTGGAGGCAGGCTTCTTCGAGGAACGTAAGGATATTTACAACCTGTACCCATTACTCGTGCACGTGAGGCTTTTCGGGGGGAGCTACCTGCGCAGCGTAGAGTCGACCATAGCCCGATTTGGTTTCTGACTAGGGCTGCGTGATCAAATTCGCCAGGACTTCGCGAGCGACCTTCTCAATCGAATCCGCACCGAGGCCGGCGTCTTCAAGCTGTTCCGCGCGTGTACAATGGGGCAGGAATCGATCCGGTATACCGATGCGACGCAACCGAACTTCGTGCAGACGACCCTGCTGCTCGAAATATTCCATCACGGCAGAGCCGAAGCCACCCGCAAGCGTGTTTTCTTCAACGGTGATTATCGGCAGGTGAGCAATCGAATCAATCAGTTCGGTATCCAGAGGTTTCACGTAGCGTGCGTCAACCACGCCGATGGATACGCCAGCATCCTCAAGGGCCTCCGCAACCTGTAGACACGTAGCCGCGACAGGACCCGTTGAGAGAAAATTGGCATCGGTACCTTCACGCAACACTTCGCCCCGAGTAATGTCTCGTTCACGAGCGTGACCAATTGTCGGCCCTTTGGTTCGCGCGTATCGGAACGCAACAGGTTTACCCTGCTCCAGCGCCCAATGCAGCGCGAGCCGTACATCTTCGTTATCGCGCGGCGTCAATATGGTGATATTGGGGATGGCCCGTAGAAAGGACAGGTCAAAGGCGCCCTGCTGGGTCGGGCTATCCTCGCCGACGAGTCCGGCACGATCAATCGCGAACACAACCGGGAGGTTCTGCAGGCATACGTCATGAATGTACTGATCGTAACCGCGTTGCAGGAAGGTGGAATAAATCGCCGCGACCGGTTTGAGTCCTTGTGTGGCGAGGCCCGCCGCAAAGGTCACTGCATGCTGTTCACAGATGCCAACATCGTAGAAGCGATCGGGAAAAACCTTTTCAAATTTCGATAGGCCCGTACCCGTAGGCATGGCCGCAGTAATTCCGATAATTTTTTCGTCTTGTTTCGCCGCTTCGATTAACGCACTGGCGAAGGCATCCGTAAATGATGACGCGTCATCCGTTTTCGGCGCCGAAGCATGTTGCGCACCCGTCTCGATGTCATAGGGGCCCACACCATGATAGGTGAGCGGATCTTCTTCGGCGTAGGGGTATCCCTTACCCTTTTGCGTAACGCAATGAAAGAGGATGGGCTTATGGAATTCCTTGAGATTGCGGAAACATTCGACCAGAGTCGGCAAATCGTTTCCGTCAATCGGACCGATATAACGGAAACCTAATTCCTCAAACAGCGACCCCGGAACAATCATGCCTTTGATATGATGTTCGACGCGGATGGCTGCATCCGTGAGATGCTTGCCTATCGTGTGTTCCATAAACGTTTTGAGGTCGCCCTTGGCCCGATTGTACAACCCGCCGGTGATCATTCGACTCAGAGCGGTCGAAAGCGCGCCGACATTTTTCGAAATCGACATCTCGTTATCGTTCAGCACAACCAGTAGATTCTTCTTGAGATGTCCTGCGTGACTCAGCGCTTCATACGCCATGCCACCCGTCATCGCACCATCCCCGATAACAGCTATCGCGTGCCGATCTTCGATGCCGTTGTGCTCAGCGGCAACGGCCATGCCCAATGCCGCAGAAATCGACGTGGAACTGTGTCCGGTGCCAAAGGCATCAAATTCACTTTCGGATCGGGAGGGATATCCACTCAAACCACCTTTGCGACGCAAGGTGTGAAATTGTTCGAAGCGTCCCGTAAGAATCTTGTGCGCGTGCGCCTGATGTCCGACATCCCAGATAAGATAATCGTCGGGAAAGTCGAACACGTAATGCATCGCAACCGTCATTTCTACGGCCCCAAGAGGCGATGCCAGATGTCCGCCGTTCCGGGATGCCACAGCAATGATGCACTGGCGCACGTCTTCCGCGATGTCGCACAACTCGTCTATCGAAAGAGCTTTGATGTCCGCAGGCGATTTGAGCGCGGCCAATCGCGGATATTCTGCCGCGAGTTTTGCTGCTTCGTCCGATGTGTCGAGTGGATCCATACAGTTGGGGCTAGCCCGTCCTTCCCAAAGCGTGCGAGATCGTCATTGTTCTCACTTCGAGGCTAGTATACACCTCAACTACCTGATAAATCGAGTTTTACGTTGTTCACAGTACACGAAATCCGCTAGAATTGGCCTCTTTCCGGGATTGCCTCTTGGGTACCATCGCTAAGTAGTGGCTGATATAGGGTGCAATCCCAAAACTGTGTAAAGAGTTGCTTTCATGTCGCACCTGCATGACCAAAAACCGTGGATCGACCTCGAACGCCTCGTGGGTGAAGCCAACGGGATTGCCTTGCATGAATTCCTGGATTCCATGACACCGGCAGAGGTCGCGCGCTCCATTTCACGCCTCGAAGAATCCATCCAGGCGCAGCTCTTGAACCTTTTGGAGCCCGAGGACGCAGCTGACCTCATTGAGGAGTTCCCGGACGCTCAGGGCGCCGACCTAATCGAGGACCTTCCCGCAGAACAGGCTGCGGCCATCGTCGATGAGATGGATAGCGACCACCGTGCAGACTTGCTCGGCGAAATGGACGAGTCGGACGCAGAAGCCATTCTCCTGAAGATGGATCCCGGTGAAGCAGAAGAAGCCCGCGAACTGCTCATGTATGAACCCGATACCGCTGGCGGCATCATGGTCACTGAATACGTCGTCTATACCCAGGACATGAGTGTTGATGATGTGCTTAACGATCTGCGCACCAATGCCGAGGCGTATTCCGATTACGGCATTCAGTATGCCTACGTGAAATCTGAGAAGAACACGTTGATCGGGGTCTTGCGTCTGCGCGACCTGGTTCTTTCAGCGAGTCAGCTGCCCATTCGCGAAGTAATGATCGTGAATCCGGTCAGTGTGCTGGACACCTCACCGCTCGACGACCTCGAACAACTTTTTGATCGCTACATGTTTTCCGGATTGCCCGTGGTCAGTGCAGACGGCGGCCTCGTCGGTGTCGTTGTGCGTTCGGATATGGAAGTCGCCTACTCGGAGCGATCCGAAAAGTCGTTCATGCGTTTTGCCGGCATCGTTGGTGGTGAAGAAATACGCACCGCACCCGTCGTGGAGCGCGCCACTCATCGTCTGTGGTGGCTGACCCTGAACCTTCTGCTGAGTCTGGTCGCTGCCGGGGTGGTCTACCTCTTCGAAGACACCATTCAGCAATACCTCATACTCGCGGCACTACTTCCAGTATTGGCCAACGTGAGTGGCTGCTCGGGCAATCAAGCGGTCGCCGTATCGATTCGAGAGTTAACCCTGGGCCTGATAAACACAGACGATGTCGCCCGCGTAGTGCGCATGGAATTGATGGTGGGTGTCATCAACGGCATCGTGGTAGGCACGTTGTTGACCGGTATCATCATCCTGTGGAACGGCCAGGCACTCTTCGGGCTGGTCGTGGGACTCTCACTGGCGTTAAACACCGTTCTCGCCGTTGCTCTGGGCGGCTCAATTCCATTGATGCTCAAACGGATCAACGTCGATCCTGCGGTCGCGGCCGCACCGATTTTGACCACGATGGTCGATACCATTGGATTCATTATCATCTTGGGATTGGCGACACTTATTCTTATGTAAGCAAGGTGGATTGCGAAACGGATCACAGGCCGATTCGTTGACTTCGATGGCGATTGCCTGTTACCATCTTAAGCCTCTAACCCCTTTAGCATCAACGCGATAATATAGGATACTCTTCGTTGCCATGACGATACAGGATGCCATAGCCAAGGTCATCACCAGCACCGATCTTGAACGCGAAGAAGCGGCTGAAACATTGAAGCGCATCATGACGGGTGAATGCACCCCTTCCCAAATTGCCGGCCTGCTTGTTGCGCTGCGCATGAAAGGGGAGACCGTCGAAGAAATTACCGGTTTCGCTTCGACCATGCGAGAATTGTCGACCAAGGTGACCACCCATCGCTACCCGATGGTAGACACATGCGGCACCGGCGGCGATGCTTCCGGCTCCTTCAACATCTCCACAACCTCCGCCTTCGTGGTGGCGGGTGCGGGCGTCGCCGTTGCGAAACACGGCAACCGAAGCGCATCCAGTTTGTGCGGCAGCGCAGATGTCCTCGAAGCCTTGGGAGCCAATATTCTTCTGGAACCCGAGCAAGTAGGAACCTGCATCGATGAAGTCGGTATTGGTTTCTTATTTGCGCGTTCCTTGCACGAAGCCATGAAACACGTCGCCGCATCACGCATGGAACTCAAGACGCGTACCGTCTTCAATCTGCTTGGACCCCTGACCAATCCTGCGAATGCTGATCGGCAGGTGATCGGTGTTTTCGACGCGGATCGGGTAAAAGATCTGGCCCAGGTATTGACCAATCTGGGCACAAAACACGCCTTTGTCGTCGCGGGCATGGATGGTCTTGATGAATTGACGCTCGACGGCCCGACCCTGGTTGCGGAATCAAAGGACGGTGTTGTGACCACATCTGAGATTACGCCTGATGAGGTGGGGCTTCCCTCATCATCCAAAGATGCCCTCGTCGGGGGCGATGCCGACCGAAATGCCCAGATTCTGAGCGAAGTTCTTTCCGGAGCCTCAGGTGCACCTCGTGATATTGTTCTCTTTAACGCGGCCGCCGCATTAATCGCGGCAGACGTTGCGAACGATTGGCAATCGGGCATCGAGGCGGCCCGCGCCTCGATTGACTCCGGCAAGGCGCACGACGTGTTCGACGCATTCACTTCATTCACGAATAACCAATAGGTTCTACCATGATTCTCGACGAAATATGTGATTATAAGAAAGAGTTTGTAGCGAGTAGCAAGAGCCGCGCTCCATTGAATGCCATTGTGCAACAACTGGAGGCACTCGAACCACCTCGTAAATTCCGGGATGCATTACGGCAAGATGGAATTCAGCTTATCGCCGAAGTTAAAAAGGCCTCACCGTCCAAAGGGGTCCTGCTCAAAGACATTGACCCGATTGGATTGGCCCGCCTCTACGAACAACACGGCGCGGCGGCCGTTTCGGTCTTGACCGATGAAAAATATTTCCAGGGATCCCTCGACGACTTTATCAATGTACGTCGCAGCGTTGATCTCCCGTGCATCCGCAAAGAATTCATCGTCGATGAATATCAGATTTACGAATCGCGCCTGGCGCAGGCCGACGCCATCCTGCTGATAGTGCGCATACTTTCAGATGAACAATTAGGAGAGTATCACGAGATTGCCGAGTCCCTTGGAATGGCCGCATTGGTCGAAACCCACGACCAGGAAGAGATTGAACGCGCGCTGGCTACTGGGGCGCGTATCGTTGGCATCAACAACCGTGATTTAGCGACCTTTGATACCGACTACAAACGCTCACTCGAACTAAAGCGATACGTTCCCGGAGGCACCGTGCTGGTCAGCGAAAGCGGCATCCATACTCGCGACCAGGTCCAGCGATTGGAGGACGGCGGTATCGACGCGATGTTAATAGGCGAGGCCTTTGTGACCAGCGATGATATCAGTGCGAAAGTACGGGAACTGTTGCAAGCCGATGCGCGTTAAAATCTGCGGAATAACCAATTATGAGGACGCGATGGCGGCGTGTGAGGCCGGTGCCGATGCCTTGGGGTTTAACTTTGCAGAGGAAGCAAAGAAACGCAATCGCTATATCGATCCCGACGACGCGAAAACCATAATTGAAAAATTACCACCCCTTGTAACGTCTGTCGCTGTATGCGTAAATTCCTCCATAGACCAAATGACGAACTATGCAGAGTTTGTCGATTATGTGCAGATGCACGGCGAAGAATCTGTGGAAGACGCAGCTGCACTCGGGCATAGAGCGATCAAAGTATTTCGACTGCGCGATGAACTCAGCGATGACGAGATTCAATCCTACGACTTAGCAGGTGCCTGGTTGCTCGATGCCTACCGACCCGATGCGCGAGGGGGTACAGGCGAAGTGACCGACTGGTCGCGCGCCAAAGCGTTAACACATTATGATAAACCGATCATTCTTGCGGGTGGATTAACCCCGGAGAACGTCGCCGAAGCCATACAACACGTTCGCCCTTATGCTGTCGACACAGCCGGGGGCGTTGAATCCGAACCAGGAAAAAAAGACCATGAGCGAATCCGATCATTCATCAACAACGCGAAACGTGCATCCCTATCCTGACGAGCGCGGGCACTTCGGGCAGTACGGAGGCAAGTTCGTACCCGAAACCCTGATGCCCGCACTGGAGGAGTTGGAAGAGGCCTATGAAGAGGCGAAAATCGATCCGGTTTTTCAGGAGAATTACCTGCACCTTCTCAAACAATACGTAGGCCGCCCAACCGCGCTCTATTTTGCCGAACGGCTTACCGAACACCTCGGCGGCGCGCGCGTCTATTTCAAACGCGAAGACCTGTGCCACACCGGCGCACACAAAATTAACAACGCATTGGGACAAGTCTTGCTCGCCAAGAAAATGGGCAAGAAACGCATCATCGCCGAAACAGGCGCGGGACAACACGGCGTGGCGACGGCAACGGCTGCAGCATTGCTAGGACTCGAATGCGAAATCTACATGGGTGCCGAAGATATTGAACGCCAAAAGCTAAATGTGTTCCGGATGAAACTACTCGGGGCCAAAGTGAACTCCGTGGAGTCCGGCAGCAAAACCCTCAAAGATGCGATCAACGAAGGCCTGCGTGACTGGGTCACAAATGTGGGGGAGACGCACTACGTCATGGGCACCGTTCACGGACCGCACCCCTATCCACTCATCTGTCGCGATTTTCAAAGCGTTATCGGTCGTGAGGCACGCCAACAAATTCTCGATCAGGAAGGCCGTCTCCCGAACACCCTCATCGCTTGTGTCGGCGGAGGCAGCAACGCGATTGGACTCTTCTACGACTTCGTCGGCGATGAAAACATTCGCATGATAGGCGTGGAAGCAGGCGGCACAGCCATCGAATCCGGCAAACACGCCGCACGATTCGCAGGCGGCACTCTCGGCATGCTGCAAGGCGCGATGAGTTACGTGCTTCAGGATAAACACGGACAGATTCAAGGCACACACAGCGTCTCGGCGGGTCTGGATTACGCCAGCGTCGGTCCCGAGCACGCCCTTCTGCACGACACCAAACGCATCGAGTACACCTACGTCATGGACGACGAAGCCATCGAGGCCTTCCAAACCATGAGCCGACTGGAAGGCATCATCCCCGCACTGGAAAGTTCTCACGCGGTTGCCCACACGATCAAAATTGTTCCAACTATGCCGAAAGACGAAATCGTTATCGTAAACATGTCCGGACGCGGCGACAAAGATGTGGTTCAGGCAGCGAAATATATATTACCGGGAGAGACCTTCTAGTGAATCGCATAGACCAATGTTTTGCTGACTTGAAAAGCCGTAACGAAAAAGCATTCATCCCCTTCATCACCGCGGGCGATCCAACCCTCGACATCACCGCCCAACTCGTGATCGAACTGGAAAAAGCCGGAGCGGACATCATCGAATTCGGCGTACCCTTCTCCGATCCGCTGGCGGATGGACCGGTAAACCGGGAAGCGGCCCAACGCGCCCTCATTAACGATGTGTGCCTGGCGGATATTCTCGCCTGCGTCAAAGGCCTTCGCGAAAAAACACAAATTCCGATTCTTCTGTTCACCTATTTCAATCCGGTGCTTGCCTACGGCGTTGAAGCATTGGCCAAAGACGCCGCCGAAGCGGGTGTTGACGGTATCCTGTGTGTTGATCTGCCTGTCGAAGAAGCCTCCGACCATATCGAAGCGTTCAAAGGAGCAGGCCTGTCCACCGTATTCCTGCTCGCTCCCACAAGTACCGGAAAGCGCGTGGAAGTCATCGCCAAAGCCTCTACCGGATTCATCTACTACGTCTCACGCACCGGCGTCACCGGCGAACAAAGCTCCATCGAAAAATCTGTCCAGCCCATGGTCGAACGCATCAAGAGTTTCACCGATATTCCCGTCGCGGTTGGATTCGGCGTATCCAATCCAGAACAAGCCAGCGAAATCGCGGGGTACGGAGACGGCGTTGTCGTCGGCAGCGCCATTGTTCGCATGATAGGCGACCTCGGCGATACGCCCGAGACGGCCGCAAAAGTAGGGGCCTTCGTAAAGACCCTCGCCGATGCCACCAAGGGTCGTGTTTAACCCAATCGCGTTGATGCGCTATACTACCCGTCTTTCGTGGACAATTCTCATTCGGAACGATCTCATTGATGGACGCATTGGACCCAGCATCACAAGACTCGATCATGACCATTCTGGCAGCCGCCAGTTTTTTGATGGGCGGTCTGATCGGTAGCTTTCTCAACGTCTGCGTCTATCGAATTCCGGCGGGTCTGTCCGTCGTCAAACCACGTTCGCGCTGCCCCAAATGCGAGATTCCCATCGTCTGGTACGACAACATCCCCGTCATCAGCTGGCTCATACTCGGCGCGAAATGCCGCCACTGCAAAGAACCCATATCCTGGCAATATCCCCTCGTCGAAGCCATCACCGCCGTCTTGTTCTATCTCGTATTCATGCGATTCGGACTCAGCATCGCCACACCCGTCTACATGTTGCTCGCCGCGTCTCTCGTTCTGGTGACCTTCGTTGATTTAACCGACTGGACCATTCCCGACGAAGTTAGTATCGGCGGGATGCCCGTCGGGATCGCCTGTGCAGGACTCGCAATGGTCGTCTCCGATACCGGGTTATTGCTCGAAAACCCCGTCATGTCCCTCGTTGGACTCGCAGTAGGATTCGGCATCCTTTACGCTCTGGACATGATTAGTTTAGTGCTCTTCAAGAAAAAAGGCATGGGTTTTGGTGACGTTAAGTTGCTGGCGATGCTCGGCGCGTTTTTCGGCCCCGCAGGCGTTCTCTTAATCATCGTCATTGCCTCCTTTTTCGGCAGCATCATTGGAATCACCATGATTCTTGCCACCCGCGGTAAAGAAACCGACGTGGGAGAGGAAAACGTCGGCCATTACCTGCCCTTCGGTCCCTACATCGTGCTAGGCGGGCTCACCTATATGTTTCTCGGACCGCAACTCATTGATCTCTATATCGATTTCGTTAAGATGCCCTGATCGAATCATGCATCCGTAAAACATGAAAGCTATTCCCATGAGCGATTTTCTGGACAAACACAACATTGTCAAGATTCCCTTACCCACGCCCTTTCCGGTAGGGCCGATCAACACCTTTCTGTTCAAGAATGATCCCATTACGCTCGTCGATACCGGCCTAAACACAGACGAAACCTACGATGAATTAACACGATGCATGAAGGAAGAAGGGCTTCAGCTTTCGGACATCGAAATCATCATCGTCACCCACGGTCACCGCGATCACATGGGTCTGCTTGGTCGACTCTTGGAAGAAACCAACGCCAAAGCCTACGGGCATCCGCTCGTGAACAAGCTCGGACATCCCCAAGACGAAGATCCGGTCAAGCGCAAACAGTTTTTTCTGGATATCCTCTCCGAGTTCGGCGTACCCGACGAAACCATCGAACAGGCGAACTCCCTTTATGATCGATTCAGGCGTTTTTCCGAACCCTACGATCTGGATTTCTTCGTCGAAGAAGGAAGCAAAACCCTAGCCTACGATACCTACTTCGTTCCCGGGCACTCCGCGTCGGACACCTTGTTTGTCGACGAGGAACGCGGATTCAGCATCGTGGGCGATCACATTCTCACCAACACCAATCCCAACCCCTTGTTACGCCGTCCCGAAGAAGGCCAGACCCGGGCAAAAAGTCTCCTTGAATACCAGGCCTCCCTGCACAAGTCGCGCGCCCTCAATCTCGGCGTATGCCTGCCCGGTCACGGCAAACTCATTCACGACCACGTCGCAGTCATCGATAATCTACTGGAAAAACATGCACGACGCGCGGCGATAGTCATGAAACTGGTGAAGGACGGTCGCACGACACCCTACGCCATATCCCGCAAACTGTTCCCCGATCTGCCTGCACCTCATTTGCATCTGGGACTCTCCATCTCAGTGGGTCACCTCGAGGTACTGGAGGAACAAGGAGAACTCGGCAGTATTCACGAAGATGGTATACTGAAGTTCTATCCAGCCTGACCCAATTGGCACCATTCTGGAACACTATGTGGATCTTTTGCCTCGAACTACCACTTAGCCTACGTGAAACGTAAAGGAAGCATAAGTGCATGGAGATTGAGGACGCCGAATATGTGGCGCGATGCCTCACAGGTGATACACAAGCCTACACTGGACTGGTCAAACGCTACGAGCGTTCAGTGTATGCGAATGCGTATTACTATGTGGGCCGTTATGGTGCATCCGAGGATGTGGCGCAAGACGCTTTCCTCTCCGCGTACCGGAATCTGCCGCGACTCGACGACCATTCCAAGTTTGCTCCCTGGTTAAAAGAGATCACCTGCCGTACGGCGTCAAACTGGCTTCGACGGCACGACAAAAAGTTAAAGAATGAAACGCCGTTGCCCTACAAGCGCACCATCGCATTCGAAGATGCCCGTGACATTCCCGGAAAATCACTCGAACGCGAAGAACGCATGCAGCAAATTGAGCGTGCTATCGACACCCTACCGGAGCGGTATCGACTTCCCGTCGTACTGCGGTACGTGCAGGAATTGAGCTATAAGGAAATCGCTACCTATATGGGCCTGGAACACACCAGGGTTCGCGGTATTCTGGAGCGGGCGACACGGCAGTTAAGACAGATCTTGAGTGACAGTGATGAACAGCAACATGGAGAGAGCCATTGGCCTCGTGCACAAAGATAGAACATTGGATTCAATCCTATATCGATGGAGAGCAATCCGATTCTGAACGCGTGATATTCGAGAAACATATCAACGAATGTCCGAGGTGTGAAGCGCTGTTGCAGGACCAGCGTTCTTGCACGGCCGATCTCTTTGAGACCTTTTCCATTTGCGGTCTTGGCGAGTCGCTGTCACCCTACGTCATGGAACATCTCCCGGAGATGATCGATCTCACTGAAAATGACCGCGATCTCGCGATGGTCAATAAACGCGCCAAACACCCACGATCGTGGCGCAACTACCTCATGCGGGCCGTTCCCGTTGCCGTGGGGATTATGCTGATTTCGCTCGGCTACATCCTCAAAGAAAACTGGCCCGAAACCTTTGTACCCAATGCCGTACTCGGCTCCGTCACTCACCAGACCGGCACGGCGTATCACATTGATTCGCAGACCGACGCACGCGAACCAAGTTCCCTGATGACCTTTGCGATGCCCGGTGATCGTTTTGAGACAGACTCCCGCGCGCAAATGATGATCACTCTGCTTGGCCCCACCGACATCAAACTTGCAGCCGATACCCGTATTTTGATTCACAATGATCGCCGCATCAGTGTCGAGAAAGGGCACGTCTTCCTTGATGTAGCCAAGGGTGACCGCATGTTCCGAGTCTTTACACCCAACGGTGATATCACCGTATTCGGAACTTCGTTTGATGTAAATGTAGCCTCAAATAGTACCACCGTATCCGTTGTCGAAGGGGAAGTCCAAGTTGAATTGGGTGATAATTTTGTGCAGATTACCCCTGGTGAACAGGTTGAAGTGACGACTGATTCACACCATATCACCCCCCGTAAAGTCGTTATCGCGGCCTTTTCGAAATGGGCTGATTCCATCGTCGCAGATGTGGAGGCCCTCCACTTCTTCGCAAGCAAAATCGCGCCCACCGTTCCTGATTTATTGGTTCACGCGGATAAAGTGTATGGCATCCAACCCTACGGTAAGCGTATTGACTATATTGAACTTGAATGGGAACCGAACCCAACCTCGTCCGAATCAACCGGATACCAAGTCTACGTATTCTCCGGAGACGACAACAAGCTTTTATTCAAAGGAGCTATATCGGCCGAAACCATGAGTAATCTGAGTACATCGACCGCGCGAATATATAACCGCACGAGCCCCGACGCCCGTTTGCAGTTTGCATACGTAAGAGTAGTCCCAAACTACAACAATGGAAAAGGAGAAGCCAAGTTCACAAACTTTAGCTCCTATCTTGTCCAATAGAGCACCTTTATAGAGGTGAGCACGCAGGGTGATTGCACTTGATCAACATTTCAAGTCACTCCTTCCCCAAGGGTAAATACAATCACGCTAAACTTGCGGCTTGCCTCTACAAAGGTGCTCTATCCTTTCCAATTCGAGTTGCTTCATCTATCCTAAGCTGATACCCTTCACTCAGTCAATCATTACGACAGATTTGAGAAGGGCTTCATGAAATTCCTATCCGTTCCACTCGTCTCCTTCCTTTTACTGCTCGGCTCCATATCCGCAGTAGGTCAATCACCCAACAGCCCCGCACAACCCTCGATCGACTCAGTCGTCAAGGCCGTAA
The DNA here is from genome assembly GCA_046583315.1 of Candidatus Hydrogenedentota bacterium. GTDB lineage: Bacteria > Hydrogenedentota > Hydrogenedentia > Hydrogenedentales > DTSJ01. The sequence continues at coordinate 17,786 of JAYGCN010000078.1, read as the reverse complement.
AGCCAGCATTAGTAAGAATTTACGTCGTCTCCACCGAATACTGGGAAGGGCGTGCGATTAAGGTACAATCCGCCGGCAGCGGGGCCATTATCACCCCGGAAGGCCACGTGATTACCAATCATCACGTCGCCGGACACGCCACCCAGCTTATCTGCACACTCTCCAATCGTGAGGAAATCCCGGCAAAACTCATTGGAACCGACCCCGCCACCGATATCGCCATCATCCAGTTGTTGCCCAAAGACGGCCGGAAATTCCCCGTAGCAACCTTTGGAGACTCCGATGCGGTCGAGGTAGGCGATTATGTCATGGCGATGGGTAGCCCCATGGCCCTTTCGCAATCCGTGACCCTCGGAATCGTGAGCAACACCGAACTCGTAATGCCCCGTCGAATGGGATTCGGTAGTTTTGACCTCGACGGTGAAAATGTCGGCGGACTGGTCAGATGGATAGCGCACGACGCGTTCATTTTCGGCGGAAACTCCGGTGGTCCACTCGTAGACATGAGCGGCTCTATAATCGGAATCAACGAAATCAGCATTGCGCTCGGCGGAGCCATTCCCGGCAATCTCGCCAAAGCCATGGCTGAATCAATCATGGAAACAGGGAAAGTCGAACGTAGCTGGCTTGGTTTGAAGGTCCAACCAATGCTTAAAATGGACGATTCAAAGACCGGTGTACTGGTCACCGGAGCGGTACCTGAATCGCCAGCAGACCTTGCGGGTGTGGAGTCTGGAGACATCCTGCTTACACTCAACGGGGATGCTGTATATGTGCGTTTCGATGAGGACCTGCCTACACTGAACGGTATGCTGGCAAACCTTCCCATTGGAAAAGAGATCGAGTTGGAAGTCATGCGTGGTGGATCAAAGAAATCCCTACACGCCACAGCGATACTACGAGAAAACCGCAAACTCAAAGATCACGAACTACGCGAATGGGGGATCACCGCGCAGAACATCTCCTTCGTCATGTCCAAGGAACTCAAACGCGATACACGAGAGGGCGTTTACATCAGCTCCATACGCCCCGGCGGACCCGCTGGCGATGCAAAACCTCGTTTACGATCACGCGACGTAATCATCAAAATGGGAGACCGGGATATCCCCGATTTCGCCACCCTGCAGGCCGTCACCGAAGAATCAATTGGTGATTCCGAAGATCCCGTTCCCGTTCTGACAACCTTCGTTCGCGGCACCGAAACACTCGTCACCGTGGTGAACGTCGGCATACGCGAACTGAACGATCCCGGATTGGAAGTCAAAAAAGCCTGGTTGCCCGTAAAGACCCAGGTACTCACGCGTGATATCGCCAAAGCACTGGGCACACCGGACCGCAAAGGATTCAGGGTCATACACGTCTACCCAGAATCCACAGCCGATAAAGCCGGACTTCAAGAAGGGGATATTATTTACTCTGTCGACGACGAAGCCCTCACGGCCGATGCGCCCGAGCACTATGAAGAACTCCCCGCGCTCATACGCGCTTACCGTGCAGGCACAACCATCACGCTTGGCGTGCAACGCGATGGGAAACCGACCGAACTTGATGTGGAACTGATCCGTTCACCCAAGCTTCGACGGGAAATGAAAAAATATAGAGACGACAACTTCGAATTCACCGTTCGCGATACTACCTTCTTTGACGATGCGGACCGTCAATGGGAAGGAAAACAGGAAGGCGTACTGGTCGATGAAGTCGTCTCCGGTAGTTGGGCGGCGCTGGGAATGCTGCAGACGAACGACCTGATTCAAGCCGTCGGCGACACATCCGTCGACACATCGGATAGCCTGCAAGAAGCTATGGAAACCATCGCAGAACAGAAACCGGACTCCGTCGTGTTCAAAGTTCTGCGCGGCATCTACACACTCTACATCGAACTCGAACCAAAATGGGAAAACTAAACAAATGAAATCAACCTTTACGCTGACTCTCGCATTGCTGACCGCGTTTACGTTTACATCGCAACTCAGCCACGCCGATGATCTTGCATCCAAAGGACGCACAATTCTCGAAGCACGAAAAGCAACCGTCATCACTATTGAACTTGTCATCAATCAGAAATTCTCCTTTCCCGGCATGCCCTCCGACGATATGGAAATGAAAATCGAAGCGACCGGTACACTCATCGGGGCAGACGGCCTCACGGTGGTCTCACTCACCGAGACCGACCCCTCAGCACTCTTCGAAAGCATGATGGCCGGCATGGGCCAGATGGACGGTTTCAAGATCGATTCGGAAATCAAAACGCTCAAAATGATTCTCGCCGACAACACCGAACTCGATGCCGAAGTGGTCCTGCGCGACAAAGATCTCGATATGGCCTTCATCCGACCCGTTACAAAACCCGAGGAAGCCCTCCCGCACGTCAATCTGAGCGAGTCCGGCGACCCCAAGCACCTCGATCATGTCGTGAACATCAGCCGCATGGGTCGGGTCGTGCGTCGCGCGCACGCCGTCAGCACCCAACGCGTCTCCGCGATTGTGACGAAACCACGCAAATTTTATATCGTAGGCAGCTCAAGTACCCTGCAATCAGGCGTCGGTGCTCCCGCATTTACGACCGACGGTCATTTGATAGGTGTGTATTTCCTGCGCGTAATCAAATCCTCCAGCGGCAATCCCTTCGCCGGTCCCGAAGACAACATGGCGGTTATATTGCTCCCCGCAATTGACATCCGCGAAGCGGCGGAACAAGCTCCTCCCTTTAAATAATTCGTGACACAGGCGTGAATACGGAATCACCATGAACAATCAGACTGTTCTTATCACCGGGGGCGCGCGACGACTCGGAAAATCCATCAGCGAGCATCTCGGTGCCAAAGGCTATCGAGTAATCATTCATCACGACCAATCAGGTGACGAGGCACAACAACTGGCGGATTTGATCAACGAAGGCGGGGGAGACGCTCACTGCGTGCAGGCACACCTCAGCGACGAGACAAGTTGCAAAAATCTCGCGGTGACGGTCCGGAAAAGCTTCGGCGACATTCATCACTTAATCAACAACGCCTCCATTTTCCCCGAAGATACACTGAACACACTGAACGCAGACTCGATTCAAGAAAATTTCAACATCAATACGCTCGTCCCACTCTTTTTGGCCCGAACCCTGCACGAATCCGGAACGCTTGCCACCGTTACCAACCTCCTGGACACCCGCATACAAGATTACGACCGTCAACACGTCTCCTACCATCTCAGCAAACGCGCATTGCAGAGTCTCACGGCCATGATGGCGCTCGAATGGGCACCCGAGGTACGCGTAAACGGCATCGCTCCAGGCTTAATCCTTCCACCCGAAGGCCAAACTGAAGAGCACTTGGAAGCACTCAGACACACCAATCCACTCAACCACATTGGAAATCCGCTCGAAGTTTCAGAGACCATCGATTTTCTAATCTCAAATCCCTCCATCACCGGTCAAATCATTTATATCGATGGTGGCCGTCACCTGAAAGGCAGAGTCTATGAGTAATCCATCTGGCGATCGCATATTCATTCGGGATCTTCTGGTCCGTTGCATCGTGGGAATATATCCGGATGAACGCCGTGAAAAACAGGACGTCATCGTCAATATCACCCTGCATACCGATCTGCGTGAAGCCGGTCGCAGCGACAATATTGAGGACACCGTCAATTACAAAACCATCAAAAAAGAAGTGCTCGCGATGGTCCAGCAATCCGAATACCTGCTACTGGAAAAACTCGCCGATCAAATCGTTCAGATCGCATTCAAAGATGCCAGAGTCGAAGCCGTCGACGTCAGCATCGATAAACCCGGCGCACTACGGTTCGCACGAAGCGTCGCCGTGGAAATTTCGCGTACCCGCGCGGATTTTGAGTAAGGACAGCAGTCAATGGTTTCCGAACTCGTCTATATTGCCGTAGGCTCCAACATCGATCCCGGCGAACATATCCCACCAGCAGTGACTGCGGTGGCGAATTCCCCAGGCATCACCCTCAATGCCATTTCCTCCTTCTATATTAGCGACGCAGAAGGCCGCCCCGAACAGCCCCAATACCGAAACGGTGTTATCGCAATAGAAACCGATATCCCGCCTGAAATCCTCAAATTTGACGTGCTCAGACCCATCGAAACCGCACAGGGACGCATTCGAACCGAGGACCGATACGCACCACGGACCATCGATCTCGATATCATTCTCTACAAAGACCTCGAACTTCACTCAGGCTCCGTCAAAGTACCCGACAGTGCCATTTGGCAACATCCATTTGTTACCATACCCCTGCTGGAGATTGCGCCCACGATTTGCATCCCCGGCCTCGCGGGGGATCTTGCAACCCACGCACCAACGAGTCCGGAGTCACTCCTCAAAGTGGATAACTCCCTAACCCACCTTCTCCAGAAAGGTCTGCTCCATGGATAAAGACCGCGTAGAGCGTCTCATGAAAGAATTACTCGAGGCCATTGACGAGGACCCGAGCCGTGGAGGCCTCGAAAAAACTCCGCTCCGCGTAGCCAATTCGTGGGAATTCCTCACCTCCGGGTATCGCTCCAACATCGACGAAATCATCAACGACGCGATATTCGAATCCGAATCGAACAACATGATTATTTCGCGGGATATTGAAGTCTACAGTCTTTGCGAACACCATCTTCTGCCCTTCTACGGACGCTGCCATATTGGCTACGTCGCAGACAAGAAAGTCCTCGGCCTGAGCAAACTCGCACGCATCGTCGATCACTACGCGCGCCGGCTCCAGATTCAAGAACGACTCACCGGAGAAATCGCCCAGGAGATCATGGATGTCACCGAAGCCGACGGGGTAGGAGTCGTCATCGAATGCAGACACCTATGCTCCATGATGCGCGGCGTGGAAAAACAAAACTCCGTCATGACCACCTCCTCCGTACTCGGTTCATTCCGAAGTGACCAGGCCACCCGTAACGAATTCCTGAAACTGATTTCGCGCAGCGTCTAAACCCTTTAAGAATCCATGCCCTCAACACTCGGCCAGTCCACGAAATCACGATTCTCGCTCACTGCCATTCGTGATCTTCGCGAAGCCATCGCCGAAGCCGGGGGACGAGAGGTGTTCTGCGCGGGCACGCTTGACCCCCAAGGCATCGTGACCGCCATACGCGTTTGTGCGCGAGGCCATTCCAGTGCCGTGCCGGCAATCTTCGACGGTATCCAACCCCGCGACGTCGTCATCCACAACCATCCGACGGGCGATATCGGGCCCTCCGAACCCGACCTTGAACTCGCCGTCGTCTATAGCAACAACGGCCACGGTGTCTATATCGTAGACAACCCCGTCGAAAATGTTTACGTTATCGTAGAACCCTTCCTGGACTCAAGTAAAACCAAACTGGATACTAGCGACCTTGCCTCTATAATGGGGGAGAACGGTCCACTCCGGAAATCACTCCAAAATTTTGAGTTACGCCCCCAACAGATCGAAATGATGGGGATGGTTGCACAGAGTTTCAACGAAAACGCAATCGCCGTGATTGAGGCTCCGACAGGGGTTGGTAAAACCCTGGCCTACCTCATTCCCGCCGTTCGCTGGGCCTTGCAGAACAAAGAACGCGTCGTGATCTCGACCCGCACCATCAACCTGCAAGAACAAATCATCGCCAAAGATATCCCACTCCTGCAAACGGCCATCGAAGAACCATTCAACGCGGTACTCGTCAAAGGCCGCTCCAATTATCTGTGCAAAACACGTCTCGACCGGGCCCTCTCCGAAGCATCCCTCTTCGAAGACGAGGACGAGCAACAGATGTTGAAAGATATCGCATCCTGGGCCGAGAAGACCGAGGACGGAAGCACAGCCGATCTCCCCTTTGTGCCTCCGCGCGGCCTGTGGGAAAAAGTGTGCTCCGAATCCGACACCTGCACCGCCAGCCAATGCCAGATGAGCGGAAACTGTTTCATCACCAAAGCGCGACGCGAGGTCGCCAAAGCCGATATCCTCGTAGTGAATCATCACATGCTCTTCTCGGACATGGCCATCAAGAAAGAAATGGGCACCTTTACCGCGCTGGCAGTCCTTCCCGCCTTCGAGCGGCTCATCATCGACGAAGCCCATCACATCGAAGACTCTGCCACCGAGTATTTCGGAACCGAGGTTACCCAACTCGGCGCGCTCAATCTTTTCGGTCGATTCATTCGAAAAGAACGGGGCCAAGAACGCGGTTTACTCCCGTTCATCAAGGTCAAACTGGTTCAACAGGCCCCGAACTTTAGTAAAGACGACCAGAACGCGATCCTCGACATCATCGACCTGACCGTGATCCCCGAAATAGCCAATCTGCGCGAAGGTGTCGTGATCGCGTTCCAGGCCATTCGAAGCCTTGCCGCCGAGCGATGCAAACAGGTCGGCCGCGACATCAAATGGCGGCTCCTCCCAGACATCATTCGATCATCCGAGCTCAGGGATATTCATACCACCCTCGTCATGCCCGTCGCCGAAGACACCCATCAACTCGTCTCCCATTGCAATCAACTTCTAAGCCGACTCAAACGAATACCCTACGACGACGGAACGGAACCACCCTTGTCCATCGAAATCACACAACTCACCGCCTACCGCGATCGTTTAATTCGTTTCGCCAATGCGCTCAGTGCCGGCACCAGTGACAAGGTCGACCCCACCGTCGTGCCCTGGGTTGAAATCGAGAGCGAACGTACCCAAATCGTGCGAATCATTCGGTGTCCCCTCCACGTGGGGGATGCCCTCGCCGAATGGGTATACCCCAATCTCAAATCGATCACAATGACCTCAGCCACGCTCTCCGTTGCCGGTTCTTTCGACTTCCTCCTTGAACGCATCGGCCTGGAAAAAATCACGGATCGACCTCTCTTAATGAGCATGCTCGATTCACCCTTCGACTTCGAAAAACAAGCGCGCCTCTTTCTTCCCCAGGATATCCCCCCGCCAGATGCGCCCGCCTTTCTCGACGCATCCATTGAAGCCATCGGCGAAACACTCACTGTCACCAAAGGCCACGCCTTCGTGTTGTTCACCTCCTTCTACGCCTTGAACGTAGCCGTCAGCAAACTCGAAGGGATGCTACGCCAACAAGGGATCACAGTTCTCAAACAAGGAAAATCCACTCGAAGCGTGTTACTGGAGCGCTTTCGGGCCGATTCCAGCAGCGTCCTTTTCGCGACCGACAGTTTCTGGGAGGGCGTCGACGTTGCCGGGCAATCCCTGCAGTGTGTTATACTCCACAAACTTCCTTTTCGCGTTCCTACCGAGCCAATATTTCAGGCCCGTGCCGAACGAATCGATAAGGAAGGGGGGAGCGCATTCCACGACTACACCTTACCCCTTGCCATAATTAAATTCCGTCAAGGCATCGGGCGCCTCATTCGCACGAAAACCGATCGCGGGGTCATCGTTGTGCTGGATACGCGCGTGAATCAGAAGTCATACGGAAAGCTGTTTCTGCGCTCCCTTCCGACAATGCCAACCATACAGGATACTCGAGGCCCCGTATTTGACGGAGTCCGGGACTTTCTCGACCCAAGCAACAAGGATACGAAGTAATTTATGGAAATCAAGATCGATATCAGTCGCGCAAAATCATCTGCGGTAACTCCCGAACACGGCATCACCCCGAAGGACCTGCGCGACCTCGAAGCCCGTATCAAGGCCGCCCACAAACAACTCCGCGCGGATCGTGCCAGTAAGAAATATGGCTTTTATGACCTCTACAAAGACAAGAAAGCCGTCGCATCCGTAAAAAAACTTGCGACGACCTACGCCAAATCCGACATCGACAACCTCGTCGTGTTGGGCATCGGCGGATCGGCACTCGGAATCACTACGCTGTTCACCGCGCTCAAGTCCCCATACCACAATCAGCTCACTCGCGAAGAACGGGGGGGAGCGCCCAAGCTGTTCGTGATGGACAACGTCGATCCCGACACCTTCGCGGAAATGTTGCGTGTCTGTCCTCCCGAGAAGACTGTCTTCAACGTCATCTCCAAATCCGGCGGCACAGCCGAAACGATCAGTCAGCTCCTCATCGTGCTCGATTCGCTCAAGAAACACCTGGATACCGCGCAACTGAAGAAACACGTTGTCGTAACCATGAGTCCGCCATCCTCAAAAGGAAAAGCTTCTCCCCTTCAGCAAATTCAACAACGATACAAACTACCCGCCTTCCAAATCCCGCTTAACGTCGGCGGACGTTTTTCGATCTTCTCTCCAGTCGGTTTATTCCCGGCCTCGGTACTCGGCATGAATATCGACGCGATGATCAGTGGTTGCCGCGCGATGGACAAACGTACCAGCAAGGCATCACTCCTCGAGAATCCCGCCTACTTGCGCGCCGCCGTGCATTACCTCCTGTGCCAGAAAAAAGGCAAGGCGATGTCTGTGATGTTGCCCTATTCCGATAAACTCAAAGGTGTTTCCGACTGGTACTGTCAACTGTGGGCCGAGAGTATAGGCAAAATCGTGCCTGCAACGAAGGATACGCCCGCTTATTCAGTGGGACAGACTCCAATTAAAGCCCTGGGCGCCACCGATCAGCACTCCCAGCTGCAGCTCTATCTCGAAGGCCCCAACGACAAACTGCTCACCGTGCTCGAAGAAACAAAATTCAACACGAAACTGACTATCCCGAAATCCGAGAAGTCCTTGCCCAGCGCAAAGTATCTCCAAGGCAAAACGATGAATCAACTCATGAGTGCCGAACGACGCGCGACCGTCGATGCCCTACGTGAGTGTGATCGACCCGTGATACGTGTGACCTTTCCAGAGGTCAACGAATCAACGATCAGCCAGTTTCTATACATGCTCGAAGTGGAAACAGCCATGGCAGGCCAACTCTTCGAAATTGACGCATTTGATCAGCCCGCAGTAGAGTTGATAAAAGTATTCACTCGAAAGAACATGGGAGAGAAGGTTTGAACAGCGAAATACCAGAATTTCCGGATTACGGAGACGGGGGAGACCGTTCCGGTGCCCACCGCACACGCAAAGCGTTTCGATTGTGTGTCCTTGCCGTTGCCGCACTCACAGCAAGCATGTGGATCGCCGAACAATACTTCCGCTACAGTCAGGCCGATTCCCTTTATCGCAGTGCACTGACCCTGCGCAAAGATTCCTCCCGAGTCCTTTTTATCTCCGCCATCAAAGAAGATGCAAAGAATTCCGACAAACCATCCGCCAAATATTCGCAGGCACTGGCCGTGCGATCGGAAGACGACATCATTCTGGAAAAATACGATGAAGCGCAGGCCATTGACAACAACAATGCCTCCTTCACGCTGCGACACGGATCGCGTCTGTTCATCAAGGGCTACCCACAACAGGCTCTAGCCAAATATCAACGCGCGGAAATTCTGCTCGACGACGACACGCAAAACCTGTTGCCCGCCTATCTTCAAGCAGCCGCCATCGCCCAGCAACGAAACGATCCGGGAGCCGTTGCCGAAGCTATGGTTCTCGTCGCGCGAACCAACAACCGCGAAGGAACGATTCAGTTTCCACGCCCATTCTGGTTTATCGATCTTCCCCGGACCGGAAGCCAATACGCCATGCTGCAACGCGAAATAATCGACGAAAGTTGCGCCCCGCTCTACAGCCTCGCCAACATCACCGAAAAAGCGGTTATCGCGAAAATCGATAACGAACAATTTCAGGAAGCACGCACCTGGATAGGCCACCTGCAGACCATGGGCGAACGGCTCGTGAATGCATCCGATCCATTCGGCTCACTCCAGGCCTTCGCAGGCGTGACCATCCAGAACCAGTGCGTCGAACTCTCCGAACGCATCGAAAACAAGCAATCCGGAGCGATCTCAGAGACCACCATCGAGAACCGTATCAGACTCACCCAGGCACGAGACACTCTGATCACTTACGAAACAGGTAGAGACGCGATCGTCGACGACCAGATTTCCTTGATAGCGCTTCCCAACAAACTCGCCTTCGGAACATTTTTTGTATTCGCCTTCGTGTGGTTTCTAGCATGGTGCGTGTATCGTATATTCAAACTTCCTAAATCGGTGTGGACCCTCAAGCACGGACTCTTTGGACGCATCGTTCTTTCCGGAGCTACCATCGCATACCTTTTCCTCTTGCTCACCCTGAACGGAATAAGCGTACTCAGTAGCGACACGCAAAGTCTCGCCACGGTATTGATGTGGGTATGGATAGGCATGACCGCCGTCGTACTGCTTCTTGGACAGATCTATCCCGCGACCTTACTCACCAACGTCGAAGAGGTCAGTCGAAAGGTCGGTCACCCCGAAGAAATGGAATCCGTCGTGCACTACGCCAAAATCGCATACCGAAAGGCCTATATTTCCCTCACTCTGCGCTACTACGGCGTCCTCATCGGTACCTACACCGTGTGTATGTGCGTCTGGATCATCGGCTACAGTATTTTCTACGGAGTCTTCCCATGGCAAGTAAATCTGATCGCCAACGGCTTTCTGGGCGATGAGGTAGCGGTCGTGAAAAGTAACCTGGGAGCACTCTAGATTGCCCGAGGAGTTCGATATACCTGAATTCGTTCACCGATGCATCAATGGGGACGATGATGCCCACGCCGAATTTTACAATCGCTACAACCCCTATCTGCAAAATGTCGTCCGCAACAGACTCGTCCAGCTAAACGTCTACTATTCTCAAAGTGACGTCGAAGATCTCACGAATGACATCGTTTTGAAAATTTCAGAAAATAATTACGCAAAATTCTCCACACCCAACGATCCGCGATATCTCAACGGCTAGCTATTCGTGACCGCCCGCAACCATGTCACATCATTCGTGCGCAATCAGGCGCGTCGCGATACCGTGATGAAACAATATGCACGCGAAACAGACTCCCAGGAACAACCCAGGGCACTCGCGGTAATCCAACGCGCTGAAGATCCTGAACGAATTCTGAATTCTCTAAAAACTCTTGACGCGTGCGAGCGAATCGTGGTTACAATGTATTACGTCGACAATTTGAAGTATTTCGAAATAGGAGAAGTTCTCTCGCTCAACATCAATACCGTCGCCACCATTATACGGCGGGCAAAACAAAAACTCAGGAAACACCTGTATACCTGATCCGATGACATCTCAACATCCACATCCCTCAGCCCCTCAATGCTATACCGACTACGCGCTGCAAGAATATGCGCTAGAACGGTTTTCCGAAGGCCTGTGTAGCGACATCACCAATCACCTGGATACCTGTGCCACGTGTAAAAACGCCCTCAAATCCATCGAACGCGAGATATGTTACTTTCAACAGATTGAAGCCCTCGGCCACGAAATCAATGACCAAAATTGTCTGGACGACATTCAAATGGCCAGTTTTATGGATGCCGGCGAAAAGCACGATGAATACCCCACCAGGCTTACCCACCTGCAACAGTGCGCAAGTTGCCGGCACACCCTCATCGAGATGCGTGAAGAAATTGCACGAGCACTCGCCCAAGCTGCCGGAAACCTCGACGAGGAACGACACCAATCCACCCAAATTCTAACCATGCCCGAGCGCGCGGCATCTGATGGTGAAGACGAGGATGAACTCCCCGACTTCGCCGTAACACGTTCAGGTACAGACACTTAGGTTATTTCGAAAGAACTTATCGAGCCCATTACTTTCCATTCTTGATTACAAATTTCGTTATTTTATTGACAAATCTTCCAGTTATACATATAATTTCTACGATAGTAAGCATACTGTTAATAATAAATCCGAGCCGATACTGGATTGGCACGCTCGGTTGTCTTCTACGACGCAGGAGGTCCTACCGTGAGCGAGCGAGAGCATAAGGCGTACACGACATTTGAAGCCGCGAAAATCTGTCATGTCACACACCACAGCATAAAAAATTGGATTAAACAAGGCCTTATCAAGGCGTCACGCACCCCCGGCGGGCATTACCGAATCCTCGAGCCCGATCTCGATAAATTTCGCGAAGAATACGATATGTTCCCACGGGACAAAGGAACGACCAAAGAACGGATCATGATTGTTGACGATGAGCCCGATGCGCTCACGCTCATGGAAAATATCCTATTGGATCAAGGTTACGAACTCATCACCGTGAGCAACGCAACCGAGGTGGGTCTAAAGGCCGCGCAACTATCTCCCGATCTGATTTTGCTCGACTTTCTGATGCCAGAAGTAAACGGCTTCGATGTGTGTAAAGCACTCCGAGCAAACGATTTGACTCGAAGCATTCCTATCATGGCGGTAACCTGCCTCACCAAAGAAGAAGATATCGAGCGCATATTCGAATGCGGTGCAGACGAGTATCTGCCCAAGCCGTTTAAGGTGGACGAGCTCCAGAAAAAAGTACAGGACTTGATAGGAAAAGGGAGATCTGTGGGATAACCCTCTGATACACTGTCCCCATGTCCTCCTCCCGCAACCGCGTCGGCATCGAGCGAAAAATCCTATCGACCATTCTGTGGGTTTGCACCCTGCCTATCGTCATCATCATCGTTATGGGCTACATTGTGGCCCGAGGCGGCCAAAGCGAAGCGGTTCAGCAAGCACTGCTCAGTTCTGCACAAAAAGCGGCCGAGGGCATCTTCATTGAGTCGTCTGCACGATTGGCTGTAGCCGAGAACCTCGCCGCTGACCCCTATATCGTTCAATCCCTGTCGCCCTATAGCGAAGATGGAGCCAACGAATTATTCGAGCCCATCAACAATGCCGCATTAAAACAATGGTTGAATCGCTATCGATCAATTGATACAACCAGTCCCTCCGCGATAGCGTTGTATGGCGCGGACAAGCGACTATTTTTCTCCGTGGGACCGTCAACTCTTCCTGGACTGCTCGACGTTGAAATTCCAGAGTCTTCCACCGATGCCACATTCAACTCATTCGAGTTTACGCAGAACCAGGAAATTATCAACGCATTGGTCGTCGCTCCTGCCTATTCGCCGTCGAACGGCTCACGAATCGGCTATGTCGCCATCAAAGCGCAGATAAACCCGTTACTTGAATATGCAATGGGAACGCCACGTCTCGATCGCGGCAGTGAGGTAGACGAAAATGTCTACCAAATACTCTATCGTGCAGGGGAAGTGGTATATACAGTACAAGGGGATCCCGGTTTGGATGCCGACGGAAACACCTCGCTTCGACTCATCGATACCGATCCCACTCTCGAAGAAGAACTTCTCGCCGGCCGCTCCTACGGTATGCATGCAATTGCCAACTACATTCAGGTAGATGGCGTTCGTACGCATAACGCCATGGTGGCCTATCAAAAACTCGTTGATCTGACCTTTTCAAACCTTGACATTTATCTGGCGGTATACCGACCCTCGGCTGATGTGTTTTCCGGTATCAACAAGAGTGTTGCCTTACTCACCGTCGGATGCTTTCTTTTCATTGGAATCCTTTCCATCAATGCCTACCGCGAGGTCCATAACAACATCGTGCGACCGTTATCACTGCTCAACGAAGGCGCACAGATCGTGCGTCAAGGTGATTTCGATCTCAAGCTCAAGATTGAAACCGGTGACGAAATCGAAGAACTGGCCATGTCCTTCAACCAAATGGCCATCGCACTCAAGTCCAATATCGTACAACTCGAAGATTCGGAAGAAAAATATCGTCACCTCGTGACTGCCCTGCACGACGGTGTTTACCAAATAGACATGGATGGAAACTTTACCTTCTTGAACAAAGCCGGTCTTTCCATATTCGGGTTTACCAACACCGATCAAGCCCTGGGCACTCCGATTCGCCGTTTCTTTACCGAGGATGTCGATTTCGACCCCATGTCCAGCGCCATACAGCTTGCTGAAGGTGGGGACCGTGTACGCCTTTGGCTCGAACGCCTTGAAGGTGACGTCATCTGTGTGGAACTGACCCGGAATCGAGAATTCGATGAAGACAATCATCCTGTTGGGCTAGAAGGCATCATACGAGACATCACAAAAAGCGTACAGCTCGAAGACGAAGCACGCGAACGCTCCGAACGCATCAGCGCCATCAACCAAATTGCCAACGTAATTAACTCCAGCCTGGAGGCAGGGCGACTCTACGAAAGTCTGGTTGCCGAACTCAAAAAACTGCTCGATTTCGACTACGCCGCCGTTGCCTTGCTCAACGAGTCAGGCGACGTGTTTGACGGGCGCCAACTATGGCCCGACAATGTCGTCATGCCGGGAAACACCTTCGCCCTTAACGTCGTCGATTCCTGCGCAGCGTGGGTCGTTCGCGAACAAGAATGTCTGGTGGTTGACAAGCTCCAAAGCGAAACCTCGCCCTTCGCATCCCAGTTCCCCGAAAACACCAAGAGTTGCCTCTGCGTGCCGTTGTACACGACCGGTCGCATCATTGGTACACTAAATTTAGGATCACAACTACCCCGCAACTTTCTACGGCATGATGTCGAAGCGATTGAGCAAATGGCGCCACACGTCGCCGTGGCCATTCGTAACGCCCAGTTGCTGACCAACCTGCAATTATCCCTGGAAGAGGTCACCCGTGCACGAGAAAAGCTGCACGAAGTGAACGACGAACTCAAGTCACTCGATGAAATGAAAACCAATCTGCTCTCCAACGTTTCGCATGAGCTACGCACACCGCTGGTTTCCGTCATGGGGTACAACGACATGATTCTTAACGGAAAAGCAGGCCCAATCAACAACGTCCAACAAGAATACCTCGAAATTAGCCTGCGAAACATTGAAAAGCTGGTCACTTTAATCGAAAATCTGCTCGACTTCTCACGCCTCAATCGCGGCGATGAACGACTCATCTTCGACACCTTCGATCTCGTCGAGTGTGCGCGCGGTAGTATCCAGATAGTCCAGCCCATGGCGGACAGCCGAAAAATCCGAATCGATCTGATCACCGATGACGGGCCTGTGTTCGTCGACGGTGACCGGGGAAAATTGGGCCAGGTTTTCAATAATCTTCTTTCAAACGCGTTAAAATTTAATGAAACCGGAGGCATCATCCGCGTTGAACTCAAGTTGATGCTTCGTTCCGTCGAGGTCATCGTCGAGGATGACGGAATCGGCATTCCCGAAGACGCGCTGGACAAAATATTCACCCGTTTCTACCAATACGATGCATCATCCACACGTAAATACGGCGGCACCGGGATCGGTCTGGCCATCGCGCAAGACATCGTACGCCTCCACGGCAACACCATTACCGTAACCAGCTCGGAGGGAGATGGCACCACCTTCCGCTTTAATCTCAGTCTCTCTCCCAGTCATGCCAGCGATCATCCTCAACTGCCCGAACCCGTTGCTGAGGCCGCCCATATTCTCGTTGAAGTCGTAACCCTGGACAAAGCACTAAGCATGCAGATACGCGACTTACTCACCTCCGAAGGCATGGATATGATTCATGCGGGCTCAGCAGAATCCGCTGCTTCGCTCATGCAACGTCATCATCCCGATTGTATCCTTATCGATCTCAGTCCAGCCGATACCTTTCAAGACTTTATCGTCACCTTGGCCGATAGCCACGATGAACCCACACCACCAATCGTCGTGCTCACCAACGATGAAGCCGAGTACCATGCTCTCAAACCCCATGCAAGCGCGCACGTCAAGCGTAATTTCAGAAAGAGTGGTTTACTCAGCGGAATTCATCATGCCATTACCAAAGAGTTCGCCATAGGCACACCCGTGGGCCACAAAGTGTTATGCGTGGATGACGACCCTGAAATTCTTGAGTTCGTCAATCGTTGCCTGGTAAACGAGGGCTACGAGACCGCACTGTGTACCAGCGGTGAAGACGCGCTACAGGAAATCAAGAGCGGCGAATTTGGATTGGTTCTGTTGGACATCTCGATGCCGGGCATGGACGGTTGGGAGACCTGCCTGCGCATTAAGTCCAACCCAGATCTGGCAGGCATTCAAGTCTACATGGTCACCGCCAAACCCATTACGCAAGACACGCTCGCCATGAAGGAATCCGGTGCCGACGGACTCCTGCTGAAGCCCTTCCGCTCCGATGATCTGCTTCAACTCCTCCAGAGCCTCGAATTGCAAACCCAACCGCAATAACGATATGCTGTGACTCCCGCCTTCTGCGCGGTCAACCATTAAGGGGAGGAGTCATGCGGTATCGTCGATTCGGTCGTACCAACTATGATATTTCGGTCATCAGCTGCGGAGGCATGCGCTACCAGCAATCCTGGAAATCCGGCGATCCCGTCAGCGATGAAAGCCAGGAAAATCTTGAGAAGTGCATCTATAAGGCCATCGATGTCGGTGTCAATCACATCGAAACCGCCCGTGGATACGGCACCAGTGAGTACCAACTTGGCAAAGTGCTTCCGAAATTACCGCGCAACGAGATCTACGTTCAGACGAAAGTAGGGCCCTCCGACAACACCGACAAGTTCGCCGCCGCATTCGAAAAAGGCCTCGGCCTGCTCAACATGGAATACCTCGACATTTTTTCCTTCCACGGTATCAATGACGACAAATCGTTGGATGCCGCCTTGAAATGTTACGACACCCACGTCAAACAATGGAAAGAGGAGGGACGCGTTCTCGATATCGGCTTCTCAACCCACGGCGACGCGCGCATCATCACCAAAGCACTCGCGACAGGACTCTTCGACCACGTCAACCTTCACTGGTACTACATCAACCAGGAAAACTTGCCCGCCATCGAAGAAGCCAAACGACAAGATGCCGGCGTATTCATCATCAGTCCGAACGACAAAGGCGGACTCCTCTACAAACCCAGCGATCGACTCGTTGAACTTACCGCGCCATTACACCCCATGGTCTTCAACGGTCTATTCTGTCTATCCAATCCAGACGTCCATACCTTGAGTTGCGGAGTCGAACGACCCGAAGACTTCGACATTCACATGGAAATGGTCGAACTCCTCGATCGGTCCGCCGAATTGTTGCCTCCCATTATCGAACGACTCGAAAATGCCCTTCGCGAAGAGATGGGGGAGAGCTGGGCCGAAACCTGGGACGATAATCTTCCGACCTGGGACGAAACACCAGGCGAAGTGAACATCAAGGTTATCCTTCGACTGCGCAATCTAGCCAAAGCCTTCGATATGGTCGAATACGGCAAAATGCGTTACGGCATGCTTGGAAATGCAGGCACCTGGTTTCCCGGCACCAACGCCGCCGATATCGATGCCGATTCCCTTTCCTCAGTACTCAACGGCTCAACACACGCCGCCGCCATCCCTGCAGCACTGGAAGAGGCTCACACCTTGCTCAAGGGCAAAGATGGAAAACCCAAACACGAGGAGTAGCAAGTACTCATTTTCGGGCTACGAGAAAGATAGAAAGTCCGAATGGGGCTGGAACACGTTTGAATACGCACCTCTCCAGTGCCAGTACCTGTTCAAACATATAGGTGAGTCCGCTCGAGTGGTATCCCGACAAATCCGACTCCACATCAGAACGATTTCTCCTCAGCATGCGTACGACGAAAACCGCCGGAAACAAAATCGTATTCCAATACCTCGACGATTCAACCGCCAATCCAGTTTCTTCCGCGAACGACCGCAGTTCGGCTTTCGTAAAGCGCTGATCCGTATGAATCGCCGCATCATGTGACGAGCGCATCCATTGGTAGGCGGGAACATTGATGAGCACTCGTCCACCCGGCTTAAGTATGCGGCACACCTCGGCAAGAGCGGCGACTTTGTCCGGTACAGCCTGATGATAAAGTACATCCATCAACAGAACCGCGTCAGCCGAATCATCAGGTATCGGGAGATGCAGCACATCACCCCGAGTCAATCGCGTGTGTCCACGTTTACGACAGTGAGACAACGCCAAAGGGTGCATATCAACGCCAACGCCCTGACCCTGTTCCCGCACCAGCTCCA
>JAYGCN010000012.1:0-6425 GCA_046583315.1 Candidatus Hydrogenedentota bacterium | reverse complement strand
AATGAGCGAATCTACATCCGACCACGTCATCGAAGTGAAAAACCTGACGCGAAAGTTTCGCCGAAAACTCGCGCTGGACGACGTCACCCTCGACGTGCCGAAAGGGTGCGTCTACGGATTGCTCGGCGCGAACGGTGCTGGCAAAACCACCCTCATCAACCATCTGCTCGGATCATACATCCCGCAATCGGGAACGGTTCGTGTGTTGGGCGATGACCCGATTAAACATCCCGAGAAAACGATGAAACATGTGGGCTACATGTCCGAGGATCGCGTCATGCCCTCCTGGATGAAGATCCGCGAGTTGGTAAAGTTTACGAGCGCCTTCTACCCGAATTGGGATCCCAAATTCGCGCAACACCTGCTCGAACTCTTCACCCTCGATCCGGAATCGAAAGTAAAAACCTTGTCCCGAGGCGAGCGTGCGAAGGCTGAACTCCTGACCGCCCTCGTCCACCGACCCGATCTGCTCATCCTCGACGAACCCTCCTCCGGTCTCGACGTCATCGTGCGCCAGGAAATCCTCAAAGCCATCGTGCGCGATGTTGCCGGGGAAGGCCGAACCGTATTCTTTTCCTCCCATCTACTCGATGAAGTCGAACGCGTCTCCGATTACGTCGCCATTATGGTACAAGGCCAAATCGTGCTCGCGGACTCACTCGAAAACATCCTCGCCGCCCATACCCGCATCACAATTCGCTACGACCAGGCCCAGGAAACCACCCCGGACATCCCCGGCGCCCTGTACTGCACCGGCTCCGGCCAACACTGGACCGTCATCTGCAACGGCGACGGCGAATCCCTCCGACACGAACTCGAACAATCCGGCGCATCCATCGTCGACAAACAATCCCCCACCCTCGAAGAAGTTTTCGTAGCCCGAACAAAATCCCAGCCCGACAAGGAACCGGCATGAGAGAATTCACTGCGCTGATATACGAGCAGTGGCGCAGCATGAGGTTCCTCTTTGGAATGGCTACCGCAATGTCCATTATTGGATGCTTTTTCGCAACCCTGGACATCATACTCACCGGCGAGGAGCAGACAGAATGGGTGGCCGGTTGGTTCGTCTTCGGTCAATGCATGTGGATCTTGTTCCTGCTTACAGGCTCGGGCAACAATGATGAATTGACACTCACCGTGCCCCGCTATCTGACCAAGCTTCCGGTCAGCGCATCGAAACTTGTCGCAGCACGACTCTCTTTCGCCATTCTATCCCACGCGGCGCTACTTCTACTTTTTGCTGTCCTCTACTATCTTCTTTTCAACGAGGCCCTCGGGTTTTGGTCCGTTAAGGGGACGCTATTACTTGTTGCCGCCTACGCCATTTTTCAATCTATCTTCTGGGCATTCGGACCGACGGGTTACATACTACCTCTTTCAATATCTGCGACTCCGCTGGTTCTGTTTCTCGGATTAACGACTCTAGATTTGGACACCACCTTCGCTGCATGGGCTTTATTTGCGTCGCCGCTCTCGATTCCCGTATCCATATTCGCCGTATCAAGGCACCGACTGATACATTACGAGACCTTTGCAGACCTTTTCGATTTACAACGGCAGAAGAAGACCGTGGAATCCACGCTGATTGAGTCCGATACCTTCGCCTCACAAGAAGAAGCCCTCCGGTGGTACGAATATCGCCGACATTGGCAATTGTATCCCCGCATCTTGTTGATTTGTTTCGTAGCGTTAGTGCTGATCATTCTTGGAACGACGGTTTTCGATGAGATTTTCGGCGCCGGTATAGCGAGCTTAGCCTTTATTGTTCTCATTGCCCTCTTGAACGGGACACTCCTGACGTTCTGCATCTTCCTGTTTCGCAGCAAACGTTACCTCACCAATCGAGTGTGCGCATTCGTGTACATTCGTCCGGCTTCGACCCTCGATCTGGCGGCATCACAGTGGCGCGCCTCTGCCGATGCCATGTTGGTCGGGCTATTACCTGCCGCCGCCGTTGTACTCTTTCTCTTCGCCGATGGGGCAGTGAAGGCTGAAAGTGACATGATCCCACGCCTAGCGCTCGCAAGTGCAGCGATCATATTTTTTATGGTCATGACTCTGTGGGCCTCCCTTTGGCCAGTGGTAAGCGTTGGAGCATTTGGAGTTATGATGACAGCGTTGCTTTTGATGAGGCCCTGGATTGCATCGGATTGGAGCGAAACGGATTATATTTTGTTTAGCTTCCCAGCCGCATCGGTCATCGCAGGAGGTCTTCTGGCTTTCCTCTTCATCTGGAACTGGCGCAATAAATTGCTGAACGCGAAGCATGTGCTGTTCCCCTTAACACTAATCGCCCTCGCAATTCTCGGCCACCAACTCATTCAAGAATACGATCCCGGCGACTACTCGTGGATACCCTTCTGGACAATACTGATCATCGCCCCCATCCTCACCACCCCCGCCATCATCCACCGAACCCGGCACCGAAGGTAGGTTTTATCATGAACGAATACCTCACCCTAATCCACGACCACTGGCGCAGCACGCGGAAGTTTTACCTAATTTCATTTGCGGTGGCATTCGTCATGTATTACCTCACTCTTGCCCCCGTGCTGAATAAAGAGATCGGTGTCGGCCCACCGTATCCTGTCCCGCAGACGCTTCATCGATGGCTGATGGCTCCCCAAGGGATCTGGGTTTTATTACTCCTGATCACTTCCGGTGACAACGATGATCTATCCTCACGCCTGCCGCGCTACTTGATGCGATTGCCCCTAACCACCTGGAAGATCGTATGCGCTCGATTGACCTTCGGTGTCTTAACCAATACGCTTTTCGCACTTGTGTGCTATAGCGTGACTTCCCTGTTTCTGCCGGAGAGATTGGATCACTATCTCTTTCGTCCGCCGCCGGTCCTGATTCTGGCATGGCCGCTCGCCTACCTGGCAATTCAGACCTACGCTTGGTGTTTCGGTTCAATGGGTATCATCGCTACATTGACAAGCTTCTTTGCGTGTTTCGTCGCCTGGAACGGGATCTTCTATGACTTCAAATTCGATCCGGCCAACTCCGAACATTATTCCCCGCAAGGCATGACGATGCTAATCGCCCTCTCCTTCGTCGCGTCGGTGATAGGAGTCGGACTACAACGCAAAGGCCGTTTCTCCGATCTCCGGATGCCCACGCTTCTCAAGCGCACGACGGCATCGCCGGACACGCTCGATAGTGACAGCTTCAACTCTCCCGCTGAAGCCCTGCGCTGGTATCAACACCGTGAACAGTCAAATATCTACCCAAAATTGGCGGTAGCATTCTCTCTACTAGTTTTCGTGGCGTTTATCGAGGACTCTAATTCCGAAAAATCCCCGCCCAGCGATTTTCTTCCGGTTGCGATCTATCTTGGTATCAATATCGCCTCCTATATAGCCGGGACGATGATGCTCCTTCGCGGCTGGGGGAAGCTCTTGAAGAAGGATGGCATATTCCTTTTCGTTAGGCCCGTCACCTCGATGGAGATGGTCACGGCACGCTGGGAAGCAAACGCCAAAGCAGTTCTTCTCACTGTTGTGCCGTTGTTTGCAATCGCGCTTGTCGCTCTCTTCTTCGATACCGATCTAACTGACGAAGGCAACATCTACACGTTCCTCGCGAATCATTTCTCTACGGTAACGATTACTTTTTTCGCTTGCACTGTAATGTTTCTGCCTTGCGCGGCGATCTGGGGAACACTCTGGATTGAAAATGTCATGGGCATGTGCGTCGTGATCGGAGTCATACTCATTCCGGTGACTTTTGTTGGGGCGTTGTTGGGAATCCATCCAGAAGAACTCGAAGTGTACCAATGGGTAGCGACTGTTCCCGCATTGAGCATAAGTTTCACTGTTCTTTTCGCCATCAACTGGCGTAAAAAACTCATCAGCGTGAAACATCTGAGCATCGCTCTTGCGCTGACACCATTCGTATTCGCGGGTACATACGCCATCATCAAATTTGACAGCGCTCTGGATGGAGCGCCCTTAGACACATCCGTACTCATAATTGCCTTCCCCGCCCTCATGATCCTCATCGTGCTACCTATCATCACCGGCCCCGTCATTAACCAGTGGGCCCGCCACAGAAAGTAACCGAAGGAGTGAATAAAGCGTGAATTCCGGTGGTACACACCTATAAAGTAATCCTTAGTAGGAGAAATCCAATGAAACTCGCTGCGCGTGCCATCACATACCTATTTTTGGCTATGTTGTTCTTCTTTATGGTCAAACCCGAAATTCTGTTCGACATCTTGAATTCGTCGAACTCTTCTTGGCTCTACGTTGGGGCGCTCATCCGTATTGTTTACGGAGTCACCCTGATCGGCGCGTCAGGCCAATCACGTTTCCCGTTTGGAGTGGCCGCGTTCGGCGTGCTGTTGATAGGTGGAGGAATCATGCTGCCCATCATCGGTGTTGAAGGCGTTCACAATATTGTGGACGAGATATACGGTGAAAATGTCACGCTCTTTAGGGGTGCTGGATTGCTCTCCCTTAGCCTTTTCATGTTTGTCCTGTATGCGCTTAGGCCTCCGAGCGAAGAGAGTGAAGTCCCTGAGTCACCTGAAGCGTAGAAGGGAAACTGCCATGAACATATTCGTAGCGATTGTCGGAGTTTCGAGCGGATTATTCTCACTGCTTGGCATCGTCGCGCCCGACACCATTCGTGATTTTGTCGGTCGAAGGAAGAAAAAGAACGGATTCTGGTTCGCCATTGCTGGTCGCCTCGTCGTCGGCATCCTCTTCATTTTCGCCGCTCCCCAATGCCTGCTCAGCGATTTTGTCTACGTCGCCGGCCTGGTCATCGCGACAGGCGGCGGCATTCTTGCCATCGCTGGCCCCAAACGTTTCGAAGCTCTCCTCGACTGGTGGACAGCCTTGAGCGCATTCGAAATTCGCACATGGACATTCCTTTCGGCCCTATTCGGGGGATTGCTCGTCTATGCCAGCGGTTGGCCATCGATCAGTTGAGCATCGATTAACGCTTACGAGATCGGCACCCATATAAAGTTGTATGATAATCCTCAGAAGTTATCAGAAAGTATCCCACGCCACAAAGGAACACGACCTGGAAGCTCAATTCCATACACTCGCCGACGGACGCGCCCTCGCCTACAACGAATACGGCGATCCATCCGGACATCCCGTATTCTATGCACACGGCGGACCCGGGTCACGCCTCGAGGGTCAAATCTTTCACGAAGTGGCACTTCAGTACGGAATTCGAATCATCGCCACGGACCGCCCCGGAATGGGTCAGTCCACCTTGCTCCCCAATCGTACCCTGCTCGATTATCCCAAAGACATCGCATCACTCGCCGACGCCTTGTCCATCGAACGCTTTGGTGTTTTAGGCTGGTCCGGCGGCGGGGCCCATACAACCGTCTGCGCCTACGCAATTCCCGATCGACTCACCTTCAACATAACCCTGGCAGGGTACACGAACCTGGCCGAAATGCCGAACGCCACAGACCTATTGGAATCGAAAATCGATCGCGTGGCCGTGCGCCTCGCCCAGATACAATCGCCACTCTTCGGATTTTTCTTTCACTTGGCGCGCTGGAGCATACTGTACTTCCCGAACATGGTTTACAGCGTCTTCGAAAAAT
The DNA here is from genome assembly GCA_046583315.1 of Candidatus Hydrogenedentota bacterium. Lineage (GTDB taxonomy): Bacteria > Hydrogenedentota > Hydrogenedentia > Hydrogenedentales > DTSJ01. The sequence continues at coordinate 844 of JAYGCN010000012.1, read as the reverse complement.
CAGTGAGCGATACCGATCGCGTTATCCTTTCCGATATCGGACTCAAGCCCCAATACATTGATACTCAAAAAGAAGCCTTTGCCCAAGGCGCACGCGGCAACACCATCGACGCACAAGTTCATTACGATGATTGGGGATTTCGCCTGAATGAGATTCCCGGCCACATCCACGTCTTCCACGGAACCGATGACCCCCTTGTGCCCTTCGCTTACGCCGAACACCTTGCCGCAAACGTCCCCCACTGCGAACTCCACATCCTTCAAGGTCAGGGCCACCTCTTCCCCATCGACCACCAGGCATTGATTTTCGAAACGGCCCTCGAAGAAATTGCTACAACACCCTGACGCCACTCCGGCTCCGCCAACACCAATCGTCAAATTGTTTAGAGCATTCCAATCCACGAAACGTTATAATAGTGGACTCTCAGATGACTCAAGCAGTCGAAACAGTGATCACAAAAAGGGGCGCACCATGGAAGCGAAAGACAGTAACGGAAATACCTTGAACGACGGCGATTCCGTGCGATTAATCAAAGATTTGAAAGTAAAAGGCGCGTCCAAAACCTGGAAACGCGGTGAGACGGTGAAGAATATCAGGATCTCCTCCGACCCCGAATGGCTGGACTGCAAAGTTGGAAAATCTCAAATCGCGTTGAAAACCTGTTTCGTCAAGAAGATATAACGCTCGGCAATCGGCAAGACTCTCACACAGTCACTTCTTTAACGCGCCCTGCCCAATCGACCTGTCCCCCGCCTTTCTGTTCAGCCATTGCCAGATACTCAGGATAGTCCGTCCCGCGATGCAGGCAATGCTCGAAAGCCCACGCGTCCATCGCCACTGGATC
>JAYGCN010000327.1:0-2607 GCA_046583315.1 Candidatus Hydrogenedentota bacterium | reverse complement strand
TTTTCTTGTGTTAGCGATTCTCAGTGCGACTCCCAGTGCTTGGGCCATACAGCCTGGCGACGACCTGCCCACCTACGATTCCCGCCTCGAAGTACCGGCGCTCACGCAGGCTGCAGTGGAATCTGTCTCGGCTGAGGAAATCGAAGCGCAAAACAATGCAGCGGATCTTTTACGCTCGGGCGACGTAAATTTCCGGGTGAGTTACGACGAGCTGTTTGGAACGCCGACCTTTGTGCGTTCGACATCGCGCTTCCTTACGGATGCGGATCCCCAAGGCAACAGGATGGTCGCGATACGGGAATTCGTTCGTGATAATTCAGGCCTGTTTATACTCAATGATTCTGTTCTTGATGGAACCCGCGTCTCCAGTGACTACACGTCAGCCAACAACGGCGTGCGGCACATCTACCTTCAACAAACAATCAATGGTCTTGATCTCATCGGTGCGGGCCTCAGCGCAAATTTTACGCGTGATGGACAACTGATCAACATATCCAGTACGCTTCTGCCGGTTCCGGATTCCCTGACTTCCAACCCGGGGATTACTGCGGCAGAAGCGGCGAGGAATGCAGCGGCAAACGTGGGGATTACGCTCACTGCGGCACTCGTTGAGCAAGCCTCGGCGAATCGAAATCGAGTTTCATTTGCACGAACACTTGATTTTGACGATGCTCCCGCAGCAGGTCTCGCATACTTTCCGATGGCACGCAATGATATTCGCCTCGTTTGGCAGGTCGAAGTCCCTGAAGTTGGGGCCGGGAACGTCTATCAAACAGCCGTCGACGCGGCAAGCGCTGCTGTGTTATACCGTACGAATCTGACGAATTATTTTTCCTCCGAAACGGGTGATAGCATCAGTTCCGTCTCGACGGAGGATGCGTCGTACTTGGTTTACGAACTTGATAGTCCGGCACCGGATCAAGGCACGATGACGCGTTCGTTGCAGACGCTGAAGTATCTGGATGTTACGGCCTCGCCCGATGGATGGATAAACGACGGCGATAATACTGCCGTCGGCAACAACGTTGAAGCCTACACCGATATCGATGCGGATAACCTGCCCGACGCGGGTCAGCCGACGACCGGTGTACCGTACCGCATTTTTTCTTTCGCCATGAACCTCGCGAATGCTCCCTCCACCTATGACGACGCATCCACGACACAACTTTTCTACATGAATAATCTCATTCATGATCGCCTCTATCAGGTGGGATTCGACGAGGCCAGTGGCAATTTCCAATTGAACAATTTTGGAAAAGGTGGTCTCGGCAACGATCATGTGAGAGCCGAAGGACAAGACGGCTCAGGCACCAACAATGCGAACTTCTTAACCCTTGTTGAAGGTACTCGCCCGAGAATGCAGATGTATTTGGGAACGGGATGGGTCCCAAGTCACGACGGGGTATTTGATACACACGTGGTTATGCATGAATATGGCCATGGCTGGTCGAAGCGCCTCGTTGGCGGCCCGGGAAATGTAACCGTCCTAAATAATATTCAGCAGGGTGGTGAGGGATGGAGCGATTTCCTGGGAATGCTGCTGCTGGCGAAACCCGGCGACGAAGTACCCGCAGCCTTCGCAGCACCTTTTCCCGTGGGCACGTATCTTATTAACAATCCCGGCGGAATTCGCCCCTTTCCTTATTCCACCGACTTCGGCGTAAATCCACATACCTATTCCGACATTTCGGCACAAGTTGTGCCGCACGGCGTTGGCGCGGTCTGGTGCGAAATCCTCTGGGTGACCACGAGCAAGATGGCGTTGGTTCACGGATTTTCCGCATTTGATGAAATGCTTCAATTGACCTCAGACGGACTCAAACTCACGCCCGTCAGCCCAACGTTTCTGGATGCGCGAGACGCTATTCTGCAGGCCGATTTGGTAAACAATGGCGGTGCGAACGCGTGCACCCTTTGGACTGGTTTCGCCGAGCGCGGTCTCGGTTTTTCCGCCACGACCCCGGGCCCCGCGTCGAAATCGGGCACGGATGCATTTGATGTGTCGCCATTGGCATGTGCAAGCAGTGCAGGTGTCGTTCTTATGGATCTGCCAGGCTACTCATGCGGAAACACGATCAATGTGCAATTGGTCGATCTTGACCTAACGGGTATTGGCATTTATCCTGTCGTTCTTTCAAGTACAACGGGTGATGTAGAAACTCTCACACTCGTCGAAAACCCTCCCGCTTCGGGATTATTCGAAGGCTCTATCGTGGTTGTAGAAGGTGCGGTCACTGCAGAGGACGGTACGCTGGATGCAACCGACGGCGATGTACTCACGGCGACCTATAATGACGCAGACGATGGTTCGGGAAGTCCTGCCGTGTCTACCGATACGGCCGGTTTCATTTGCCTTCCTGCAGGTGCCCAGACACTGACAACGACCTTCGCTGGCGGAAATGGCTTCGCAGGAAACACCTTCGACGCCGAAGTGAATCAAATCGTGCAGATTACGAGCTTTGATGTCCACCTCGACAATCCCGCATCGGTCAATCAAATCGATATATACTATCGCCTCGACTCCTCAGTGGGCAATGAAAACAACGCGGCCGGATGGATTCTGCTGGGCTCCGATCCCAACGTTGTCAGTGCAGGCATTGGTTCTCC
>JAYGCN010000139.1:0-12409 GCA_046583315.1 Candidatus Hydrogenedentota bacterium | reverse complement strand
TAGTATAGCGATGCATTTCGGATTTGTGAAGTCCCTTCTTCGGTGTAATGTCTCAGGGGCCGGGATTGTCTATTGAGTACGCTGCTTGGGCGTCGTTTCGTCTCTGGTATGTGTAATAATCTAACGTTTGGATAATTTGAACGGGAGAGAGGTCCCGATATTTTGTTTCATAAGGAGGCGGTATGATTTTGAATCGGTTGGAAGGTCGTGTCGCGATCGTTACGGGTGCGGCTACGGGGATTGGGTGCGCTGCTGCGCAGTTGTTTGCGGATGAGGGGGCGCGGGTGGTTGCGGTGGGTTTGCCGGACACGGGACTTGCTGAGGCGCATGCGGATGAGTCGAATATTACAATTTTGGAGCAGGATATTTCGGCTGAGGGTGGGCCGGAAGCGATTGTTGCGAAGGCGTTGGCGTTTGGGGGGCAGTTGGATATTGTCGTGAATAATGCGGGGGTGTCGGGCAGTGTGTTGGTGGAAGATTTGGATGTAGAGGAGTTTGATCGGCAGTATTCGATTAATTTGCGTGCGCAGTTTTTGATTTGTCGGGAGGCGATTCCGCATTTGAAAGAGTCGGAGGCGGGTCGGATTATTAATGTGGCTTCGGTGATGGCGACGCATACGAATTATGGCTTGGCCCCGTATTGTGCGACGAAGGCGGGGGTGGGGGGATTGACGCGGACGTTGGCGCTGGAGTTGGGGAAGTTCGGAATCACTGCGAATTATGTTTTGCCGGGAGCGATTGAGACGCCGATGACGGCGAAGGGATGGGAGGATCCGAATGTGAAGAAGATCTGGGCGAAGAAGTCGCCGTTGCGGCGGGTGGGACAGCCGATTGATTTGGCGCGGGCGATGTTGTTTTTGGCATCGGATGAGGCGGCGTTTATTACGGGGCATGGGTTGAATGTGGATGGGGGGATGTTGCTGCGGACTTGAAGTGCTTTTTTTAGCGCAAAGGCGCGAAGGAAGAAAGTGAAAACTACTTAGTACTTTAACGCAGAGGCGCGGAGATGCAGAGGTCGAGCAGCGTTTGTTGGTTCAGCCGCGGAAGATGCTGAAGGCTTCGCCGGGTTTGGATGCCGCGGTTTTGTAGCGTTTTGCGAATTTGTTGGCCATCTGTTTGTTGCCCATTGCCTGGTATTCTTCTGATATCAGGCGAATCATCTCGGGTTCGAGGCGTTGGGAGAGTGATTTGGGCAGGGCGGTAATGGCTTTTTTGTAGGATTCGATCGCTTTGGCGTGTGACGCGTCGTTCTGGTGTTTGGTGGCGGCAAGGAAATGGCGGATGTAACGAAGTGCTCCTGGAATTGCCCCTGGATGCAACGCCAAAAACGCCAACCATTTTATGGCGCCAACGGCCATACGCAGTATATTCATCATGAAGGTGGATTCCAGTGGGGTTTTCGACCGTGCGAAATTATCGCTGTGGATGTCGCAATTGATTGGTTAAGAGAGAACTTCGCCTTCGACAGGGGCTTGTTGGGCGCGCTGATTGGGGCGGGAGATGACTTGGGGTTTTCCGCCGGGTTCGCAGAGGTATTGGTCGAAGTCGGTGTAGCCAACGAGTCGCAAGAAGTGTTCGTCGAGCAGGGCTTTGCCGCTGCTGAGTTCGGGGTGCTGAAGAATTTCGAAGGTGGCGTCCGCGAGGATATCGGCTTTGCGCCAAGTGGAGGTGTCGCCGAGTCCCCAGTTGATGGTGGCGAGGGATTCTATCATCGTGTGCGGCCAGAGTGCGGATCCGTGGATGTTGTAGTCCTTCATTTCCATGGAGATGCCTTGGGCCATCATGGTCATGCCGAATTTGCTGATGCAGTAGGCGATGTGGCCGGGGAACATTTCTTCGTCGTAGGGGGGTGACATGCAGATGACGTGCCCGGATTTTTGTTTTTGCATGGTGGGCAGAAAGGCCTGGGTGACGGCGAAGGAGCCTCGTGCGTTGACGTTGTTGATTAGGTCGTATCGTTTCATGGGTGTTTCGTCCATGTTTTTCCACCAGAGTGCGCCGGCGTTGTTGATGACGGCATCGATGCGACCGTAGTGGTCGAGGGTGGCGTCGACGGCGGTCTGGATGCTTTCGAGATCGGTGACGTCGCAGCGCACCGGCAAGATGTCGGTGCCATGTTCGGAGAGTTCGTCTGCGGCGGTGAAGATGGTGCCGGGAAGTTTGGGGTTTTCTTCGGTGGATTTTGCCGCTACGACGATGTCCCAGCCGTTACTGGCGAGTTTATGCCCGACACATTTGCCGATGCCCCGCGATGCGCCGGTTATGAATGCTACTTTGTTCACTGGTTTACTCCGGATTGAGGACTGCGTGATAGCGAATGCGGATGATACCATAGTTTGCTTCGCTGATGAAGAAAGGGTAATGGAGCGCGGCACCGAATGTTGAATTCTGTATCCATAGTGGATGATAATCGTCGTTTCACATTTCGGAGTTTTATGCATTGACTGGAAAACCCAAAGAGCCTGTTTTCGTCGTTTCCTCTTGACGAATCGCGCTGAATCAGTTCGCGCTCTACGCCTTGGTGTTGGCGAAACCTGTATATGATGTGTTGTCGGACAATTCGGAATTTTTCGTGGCCAATCAGCTGCATCGTGCCGAAATCATCGCGCTGGTATTCGTTATTTCGGTTGGGATTCCGTTCTCTTCGACCTTGATAGCGTTACTTCTGCGACGGTGGACCCTGGTGCCGCATCTCTGGTTCTTTTTGTGTTGGGGGTGGTATATCTGCTTCAACTCGCTAAGGGGTTTGGCATCGATCAGGCCCCTGTCGCGATTGCGGGAAGTGTTTTGTTCGCCGGCGGATTTACGCTACATTACCGAAAACGCGGTGAGTATTCGTTTGTGCTGGCTTTGTTGATTCCGATTGCGGTGTGGTTTCCGGTCCAGTTTCTGGCGCATCCAGATGTCAGGCTATTGACGCAAAATAGCGAGTTAATGGCCGACCCTGAAGGGCCGGGGGTTACACTTGAACGCACGCCACCGATTGTAATGGTCGTCTTTGATGAATTCCCGTTGATTGATTTACTGGACGCGCAAGGCGATATCGATGCAAAGAATTTTCCGAATATGGCACGTTTCGCGCCCGGCGCGACGTGGTATGAAAACGCGGCGACGGTGGCGACGGAGACGATGGTAGCCGTTCCTGCGATTCTCGATGGGCAGTGGCCGGGGGACAGTCGATTGGGGATTTATGCGGTACATCCGCACAACTTGTTTGCCTTGCTTCAAGGGCAGTATGCGCTCAATCTGTATGAGTCGCTCACGGAAATGGCGCCGCCGGGACTTGAACGCGATGCGGATGAGGAATCGGAGGCACTTGTGCTCAGTCATGTGCAGCGCTCGTTGGGGGATATTGCCGTTCTCTATCTTCATCTGATAGTGCCCGAAGAATACACGAAATCGTTACCGGCTATCGATGAGCAGTGGGGAGGATTCTTCGGGGGAGAGAGCGAGGAACTGGAACCGGTGAGGAGTTCGGAAAAGGTTGATGCGAAACCACCACGTATGCTCACCCCTATCGACGAAATCAAGGGGAAGTTGGATCAGGATCGCTTGAAGTACTTCACGAATTTCGTTGCGTCGATTAAGGATCAGCCGGAAACAACACTGCATTTTTTCCATGCGCTGTTTCCCCATCGTCCGTATGTATATCTCCCTTCGGGTCGGATATATGCGGATAAAGGGCGTATTGAAGGAGTGGGAAATGATCGCGAGACGATGAAGCTGACTGGTGAACAGGTCATCATTGATCGATTTCATCAGGGGTTGCGTCTTCAATTGGGGCTTGCCGATGCGCTGTTGGGCGAGCTTATTCTGGAACTGCAGCGAATCGGAATCTATGATGAGAGTCTGATCGTTATCACTTAGGATCATGGGATGAGTTTTCGCGTAGGCGAGCCGGTGCGCTGGCCCACTCCGGTCAATTTTGCGGATTTGGTGTTTGTACCGTTGTTGATTAAGTATCCTGAACAAAAAGAGGGTGTGCGGGACTCTCGAAGTGTGCAGACGGTTGACATTTTTCCGACGATAATGGGGGTGCTTGGTGCACAAGTCGACTGGCCGCAAGACGGGCAATCACTTCTTGATGCGGACAATCCGCTACGTACGGAGGTAAAAGTTTTTCATCATTCTCGGGACGAGGCTCTGGTGTACGATTCCGAAACGAGTCTACGGCTCAAAGGGGAAGCGCACAACTGGGTCGTGAAAATCTTTTCCTTGGACGATCCTCGATCGAAGCTGTTTTTTTATGGCGATGCGCTTGGGGTCGTGGGTCAGACGCGCAGGGGTCTTCGGTCCCGTGAAGTGGACTGTGCATTTTACGACCTTGAGTCTAGTGTTTCACGGGTATGGGGCAAACTCGATCCGGGGGAGCATGATGCGACCACCTTGCAAGTCGTTGTGTCAATCAATGATGTGATCGCTGGATCGGGCGCCTTGTAGGAACATTACGGTCGCTGGTACTTCGATATCGTAATACCAGGCGCAGCGTATAGTGGCACCGAGAATGTTGCGGACGTGTTTGTCATTATCCGAGATTGATTTAAACTGCACGAATTTTCTGCGCGTTGGAGTGAACCGGGAATCCACGTGAGTACGGGTACCGAGTAACTGAGGGTCGTGCGTTGATGCACTTCGTGGGACCCTCAGGATGCTAGAATTTGAAGTTGATACCGCCCATCACGTCGATCATCTCCAGCCCATCCAGATGGTCGTCGGGAATCACATAACCCGCTTCAATAAAGAGACTCACTCGTTCGGTTACATCGAATTCCAGAGCGCCACCCACTTCGAAAAAGGTGTCCTTTCCACTGAGATCGGGTGCGCTGAAGTTAGACTTCGCGTCCATCTCCATCCATCCGAGACCTACGAATAATATTGGATGTATCTTTCCGTTGCCCATATAGAGTTTTGGGCGCGCCGAAACTGACCAGCCATCGAGTTCGCTGGTGTTCGCACCGGAGCCGTAATCGAAACCATCGTAATCGCGATATTTGAATTCGAATTGAAAACCGAAGAAGCTTTCGTCTCTGAACGTGAACCCGATTTGCGCACCCAAGACGGTGGAATCATCAGCATCCAGGAATCCGCCGTCATCCCAATCTTCCAGTGCTTCACCGCCGCTAATCCCGAGATACCAGATATCATCTAATTGGGCGGATGCTGTTTGTGCAGTCGCAAGAAGTGCCAACACTGAAAGACATGCTACCTTCATAATACCTTTGCTCATTTCGATTCTCCTTTATCCATGAAGTATTCTGGAAATCCAAAACTCTAGTACTATCATTAAGCGAACTACTCTGTCAATACTCAGGGTGAATACTGTTTCACGAGTCGCTAAGGAGGTTGTATTGGACACTATTGTGTAACTAGTGGATTCTTGATGGAATTGCTGGGTACTCCTATTTCGGGACGCTTGGACTTACTCCACGAAATGATCCCAGGCGTATTGTTTGAGGCCTTCGGTTAGTGTGGCGAAATCATGACCGTCGAGTCGCTCGTGCAGGGCGGCGTTCATTTTCTCCCATCCGAATGAAATCATCCTAATTTCGGTCGATGCGCGCACTTTCGCGATTCTAGCTCCGGATGGATTCAGTTCCGCCATCTCGCCGAGCAATTCGGGTGCCGATTTGATGAGTTCGGGGTCTCCCGGTTTTTGCACGCAATATTCTCCGCTGATTAGAAGATAACCGATCTTTGTATTGGCATCGAGAACGGAGATGATGGTATCACCGGCATTGACCTTTGTTGCGGTGCCTACTTCAACGAGTGCCTCGAGCCATGCGTCGCTGAGGGATGCGGACAATGACATTTGATTCGAGATAGGGCTCCAGGCTTCTTTAATAACGGAAGTGTCCATGTTGTCATCTCCTGTTAGTTCGTAAATCAACGGATTCGGCATGTAGCGTATCAAAAAAAAGAAAGTAAATTCTCGAATTGACGAGCCCTGGCTGCTTGGCTATAATTCGGGCTGTTCGCGTAGGGATTCCGTGAGAGTTTGTATGGTTGTCCGCCAATCAAGGGGCTTATGAGCAAATCGATTATAGAAGTGAGGGAAATTGTCAAGCGCTACGACGACACGTTGGCTGTAGCGGGCATATCGTTTGATGTTTTCGAGGGGGAAATCTTCGGCTTACTTGGCCCCAATGGCGCGGGCAAAACGACGACCATGGAATGCGTTGAGGGGGTGCGGAAGCGTGACAGCGGCACGGTGACCTTGTTCGGTATTGATCCGCAGCTGGACTCCTCGGCATTGAATGAGCGCATTGGTGTGCAGTTGCAGGAGTCCGAATTGCAGAAACGCATCAAGGTGGGGGAGGCGGTGCATCTGTGGGCATCGTTGTATCCCAACCCGGTGGATGCGGATGCGTTGCTGGAGCGATTGGGGCTGGGAGATAAACGCAATACGTGGTTCATGAATCTTTCGGGTGGCCAAAAACAGCGGCTTTTTGTCGCGTTATCGTTGATCAACGATCCGGATCTGGTTTTTTGGGATGAATTGACGACCGGATTGGATCCGCAGGCGCGCCGCGCTATTTGGGATATGGTTCTGGATGTGAAACGGCGTGGCAAGACGGTTTTCTTGACGACGCATCTGATGGAAGAGGCTGAACGGTTGTGCGACCGCGTAGCCATCATTGAGCACGGCGAAATTATTGCACTGGGATCTCCTGCGGACTTGGTGAAGGAGCATTGTCCGGAACGCAGCGTGGTGTTTTCTGTGGACGGAGATGCCGATTTGACCCAGTATCGCTCTATTGAATCGTTGTCGGACGCGAAGCAAAATGGCATTGAAATCCGACTTGATGGGGTGGGAGAATCGTTCGTGTCGCAGGTGATTCATTGCATCGCGGATCGAAATATCCCGGTACTCGATTTTCGTACGGAGTATCCGAACCTGGAAGATGTTTTTCTTAAACTTACTGGTCATGGAATTCGGGACTAACTGATGGATCGGCGGAGATAACGATGTTAAGAGGGCTACAAACACTGACGTGGATTGAGTTCAAGGTGTTCATGCGCGAGCCGATGGGATCGATCAGTGCCCTGGTCTTTCCGGTTGTGCTGTTCTTGGTGCTGGGCATGATGCCGTCCGTGGTGGCCGACGGCGACACTTCGAGGTACGGCCAGATACGGGTTCCGTTGCCGGTGATGGCCATTGTGTTTATCGGATTGAGCAATGTGACCTCGCTCATTACGATCATCGCTATCTATCGTGAAGGTGGGATTCTGAAACGTCTTCGCGCCACGCCGCTGCGACCCTACACGATTCTTACGGCGCATGTTCTGGTGAAACTTTCGATCACGGCGCTTAGCCTGACGCTGCTGATGGTGGCGGGAAGATCTTTGGGCGCTATCGAGCCGGAGCTCAATATATTCAGTTTCGTTGTTGCAATCATATTCAGTTTTACCTGCCTGATGTCGATTGGATTCGTAATAGCGAGTCTCGTCCCCACGGCACGTTTCGCACAACCCTTGGCGACGTTTATCCTGGTTCCCATGCTGATTTTCTCGCCGATATTTTTGCCGATCGACGAAATGTCGAACGTGTTTGTGGTGACCGTCGCGAATCTCTCTCCGATGAACCACGTCGTCAACCTGCTTAACGGCATCTGGCAGGGCGGGGCCTGGGCCGATCAGACGGTCGCCATTTTTGCGCTGATCACGACCTTCGTCCTCGCGCTCGCCGTCTCGACGAAGATATTTCGCTGGGAATAGGGTGGAGGGTATGTGTTGCGGGAGCAGCGATTGCTTGCGATGAAAGCTCTCTCTGGCGTGCGAAATTCATTCTGGCCCGGATCGAAGGGCCTGTTGCAAGTTCCCGTTTTAGGGTTATACTGTTAGGTACTCTCATAACGCCTATTGGTAGAATATCCCGAGGAGCCAATCCATGAACTATCGTATATTTTGTCTCGCAATTCCTACACTATTGATTATTTTATCAGCGACTGCAGACGTGACGCTTAAGAATGGATCGGACATAAACATGAACGGTTCTGTCGGGAGTATGACCATCTTTTCGGATGGAATGTATCCATAACTAGAAGAGAGCGAGGGTTGGCAATGATAGTTTTTCAGTTTCGACGGGTGGCGATGTGGGTGTTGGCGGTAGGGATTGCCGGATTTGGCACGGGCACATTTGCGGATTTTTCATACATAAACTTTGAATCGCCGCACGTCCATCCGATGGATCTCATGAAGAATGATCTGGTGGTGTGCAATACTTCGGCGAACACGATTGAAGTGTTTAAGGTAGCGAGCGGCAGACCGGTTCATAAGGACACGATTGCGGTTGGTTATGATCCTGTGTCGGTCCGTTTTCGCACGAAGTTCGAAGTCTGGGTCGTTAACCAGATTTCGGATACGGTGAGCGTTGTTGATTTGCGTTTGGGATGTGTGGTGCGAACGATACACACTGCGGATGAGCCCGCCGATGTTGTTTTTGGTGGCGAAGATTTTGGCAAAGCCTATGTGTCGTGTTCGCAGGCCGACCTGGTGCAGATTTTTGATGTGAACACTGGTGAGGAAACGGCGGGCAGTCCTATTGCGATCCCGGGTGAAGATCCCCGCGCGCTTGGCGTGACGGCCTCTGGTGATAAGGTATATGTCGCGGTGTTCGAATCGGGGAACAAGTCGACCATCATCTCGGGTGGACTGGGCGATGGTAGTTTCGGTCAGACGCTGATTAATCCGCCTATCGTAAATGGTGTAAGCGATCCTTCTGGTCCTTATGCCGGGGTGAGTCCTCCGCCGAATGTGTTGCCTCCGGGATTCGTTCCGGGCGACATCACTACTTTCGATCCACTTCACTTCTCTCCGGAAATCGGTGTCGAAGGCATCGGTCCACGCGTGTCACACATGGTTCAAAAGCAGGATGACGGTACGTGGCGCGATGACAACGATGTGGATTGGACGAACTTCATTTCTGGTCCGGGTGCTGCAAAGTCGGGGCGCGTGCCGGGCTGGGATATGCTCGACAATGACCTCATCTGCATTGATACGGCGAGCGACACGATTTCCAGCATCACCGAGGGTTTGATGAACATCGTGATGGCCTTGGATGTTTCTGCCGACGGCACGGTCGCGGTGGCGGGTACGGATGCGACGAATACTCTTCGATTCGAGCCGAATATCACGGGTATCTTCACGAAAGTAATTACCGCATTGGTGAGCGGTGGTACCGTGCAGGGCGGAACTCCACGCGATATTAATGAGGCTCATTTGGCTGCTGCACAAGGAGGCATGGCCTACAGCACCTCCAGCGTTGCCCAAAGTGAGCGCGACAAATCGGTGGGTGACCCGCGCGGGGTCGCTTTTGATGCTGACGGCTCGAGGTATTATGTGACTGGTATGGGATCGAACAACCTCACGATACTCAATGCCTCCGACGGTTCGCGCGTCTCCGAAGGCGTGACGGTGGAGGTACAGGAAGGGCCTACAGGCGTTGTGTACCATGATCGTCCTTCGAAGAAACAGCAAAAGAATGATCGAATATATGTATTGAATCGTTTCGATGGCTCTATTTCTGTTGTGAATCCCTATTCCACGACGGAGACGGCTGTTGTTTCCTTCTTCGACCCGACACCCGAGGTCATCAAGGTTGGACGTAAGCATTTGTTCGACACGCACAAGAACTCCGGTCTGGGTCAGATCGCCTGCGCATCGTGTCACGTGGATACGCGCACGGACCGATTGGGTTGGGATTTGGGTGCGCCGGAAGGACTGGCGGTATCAGACAATGAGGAAAACAAATTTATATTGGGTGGTAGTGCTTCTCGTTATGTCGATCCGCATCCTATGAAGGGGCCGATGACGACGCAAACGTTGCAGGATATCATTTCGACGGAGCCGTTCCACTGGCGTGGTGATCGACGTGGAATCGAGGCCTTCAATCCTGCTTTTGTGGATCTGCAAGGGGCGGACGATCTGCCTGGAGCGGGCAATGCCGGGTTGACAGCGCAGGAAATGCAGGAGTTCAAGGACTATTTGGCGACGGTCTTTTTCCCGCCGAACCCCTTCCGTAATTTGGATAATACGTTACCGACCGATGTACCGCTCCCTTATCAGTATGCTTCGGGGCGCTTTGCGTTGCCTCGCGGAGCGGCCATGCCGAATGGCGATGCCGTGCGTGGGCTCAAGCTCTACATGGGGAATCCCTCTGAGTTGGCCGACCGGACTTTGGACAGTACGCTGAATTGCGTGAGTTGTCACACCTTGCCGCTGGGCAACGGTCCTGACAGTGACTTTAGCTTCTTGACATTTTCGTTTGTTCAGATTCCGCCGGATGCCGACGGCAACCGTCACATCGGCATGACGAATAACGATGGATTGAGCAATATCAACATCAAGGTTCCGCAGTTACGTAATCAATATGATAAAATTGGTATGGACTATTCCCATGCGGCGACGGATCCCGCAGGTCCCAGCCGGGCTGGATTCGGAGTCCTTCATGACGGTGCCATCGATACGATTGTTTCGTTCCTTTCATCACCAGTCTTTGACGTGACGAGCGATCAGGATCTCTCTGATTTGGCGGCACTGATGAAGGCGTTTGCGGGTTCGGATTTCGATATATTTGCCGAGGGGCAGGAGTTTCCTGTGCTGGGTCTGCCGACTGAACCGACCTCGTTCCAGACCAGCAAGGATGCCCATGCATCGGTGGGTTGGCAGTTGACCATTGATGATGTGGGTGACGATGTAAGCGGATTGCTGGATCGTATTTTTGACGCGGGTACCGGCGTGGTTGAGATCATCGCGAAGGGTAAAACGAGTGAAGTCATCGACGACGTGGAAATATTTTCCCGTCGCGGCTGGCTTTATCTGTCGGGTACAGGATTGAGTTCTGTCTGGCAATCGGATTGTGCTGCCGAGATGCATACGCTCGAAGAACTGGTTGCACTGGCAAGCTCTGATTCACCCGTTACCTTTACGGTCGTTCCTCCGGGATTGGGTATCCGGTTTGGCGTAGATTACAACGAAGACGGCGTGTTCGATCACGACGAGCTCTAGGGGAAGTTGTTATTGGGCCGACCTGTCTCGCTCGGGGCAGGTCGGTTCGGTGCAATAGTTTGCCGGCGAGCTTTTAGTCGACGTAACCGAGGGATTTCAGCTCGTCGAGCACCTCGGTGTCCAGAACGGTTACCTCTTCAACTCCCCAATATTCCTGGAGGTATCGGGATTGTGCTCGGACCATAGGTCGAGTCTGGTGTGTGGTCGTGCGGTCGCAATTCCCCCTGATCGCAGCTAGACTCGGATTTATTTCGGATTGAACCGACTCCAATAGCCTCGAAATACACCATATTCCGAGCGGTGGTAAACAAAAGGGGAATTGCTGAGGTACGGGTTTCAGAGATCGCTGCGTTGGGAAGAGGTGGGTGTGCGCCAATTGGAGAAGGCAATAGGGGTAGCAAAATGGTCGGGGTGAGAGGATTTGAACCTCCGGCCTCTACGTTCCGAACGTGCTCCGAAAGAATGCTGAACAGTGCAACTCCAATGTTTTCGGTGTAGAATGCTTCGCACTCTTCACACATTTTGCACCAATTTGTAGTCGATTACAAGCCTTCACAGGTAGACTACCTGTTTGGGGATTCGTGTGTGTCGAACGAGCGGCTCAGTATCCACACCGACGTGGTCGGGCAGGTTCTGAACCACGCGCCGCAGGGGGTGACACAGCGGCATTATGCGGCATCGCATTCGCCGAAGGATATTCGAAACGCGTTGAACAAGTGGGACAGTTATTTAGACGCGCTGCTCAGCGAGGAGGACCGGATTAATGTTATTCAGTTTCCCGGGGCGGGATGACAGTCTATCCAATTCTTTAGAAGTAGATTCGCTTCTGAGGGGGTCGCGGCGGGTATCTTGTGGCGGGGACGACCGGACTCGAACCGCCGACTTCTTGCATGTCAAGGACCCACAGGGAAGCGCAGCGGCTTCAAATGTATAGGAAACACAGGGGATTCTGAATTTCCTCTTGCATAAGTGTATACCCGATTGCACCCTATTTCAACCCGTTGTGGGTATCATACCCGGTAATTTTTTCCCCAAGCCCACTTTGGTGTTGCCTCGTAAGACGCTATCCGCCATAATATAAAAAGAGCAATAGGGAGTCTCGTCATCCACTCGGTTCAAAACAGAATATCCGCCGTGATTCTAAGCCTAGCGTTCGCTGCGTCCAGCGCCTCCGCACACACGCTGAGCGGCACTATCTTCGGCGGCAGCAACCCGCTTCCCAACACCATCGTCACGTTGCTCGACAACGGCACGCAAGCTGTTCTTGATACCGACACGACCGACGTCAACGGCGACTACAGCTTCACCGTGAGCGATGGTACGTATGACCTTGATGTTGCTCCGCCGGGAGGGAGCGGGTATTTGGAATCGGTGGTGCAAGGGATTCTTGTGAGCGGCGGGG
>JAYGCN010000319.1:0-12623 GCA_046583315.1 Candidatus Hydrogenedentota bacterium | reverse complement strand
TGGAGGTCATTCGCGCGGACGGACTCCAGATTCCCGATCTGCTCGAGGCGATTCTACCGTTGTTTGCGCTCGATACGCACGAGGATCATTCGGTCTTCATGATGGCTCCGGTCGACGGCGACACTGCCGATCCCAAAGTGGAAGCGAGCTACCGGAAAGTTATCGACGCGCATTGGCCCAATACACCACCGATCGAACAGGTCGAACGCTTCGCATTCTACGAACGGGCCCAGGAATCATTCGCCATCGTACAAACCGGCGACACGCATACCTACGCGAACATCATTATCAAAAAAGGCGTGACGCCTGTATCGTCATAAAATTCAAGGAGAGTGAGGATGAAAAAGTTCTTCCTGTCATGTTTGGTTATCGCGATCGCAGGCTGCGGTGGATCGGAATCCGGTTCTGACGCTGGCGACGACGGATTGACCATCGCGGTCATTCCGAAAGGCACGGCGCATATTTTCTGGAAGACCGTCCACGCTGGTGCTGCGAAGGCGGGACAGGAGGAAGGCGTTGAAATTATCTGGATTGGTCCCGAAAACGAAGGCGACCGAAAACAGCAAATTGAACTTGTTGAAAATTATGTGAGTCGGCAAGTCGACGCAATTGTGTTGGCACCGACAGACGAAAATGCGCTCGTGCGGCCGGTCGAAAATGCCATGAGCCGCAATATCCCCGTCGTGGTGATTGACTCCGGAGTGAAGACCGACAACTACGTCAGTTTTGTCGCCACGGACAACAAGGAAGGCGGACGTCTGGGCGCGCGCAGACTCGGCGAGGTGCTCGGTGGCAAGGGCAAAGTCATTCTGCTTCGATATGCCGAGGGGTCCGCCAGCACGACGAACCGTGAAGAGGGTTTTCTCGAAGAAATGGCCTCAAAATTCCCGGACATCGAACTAATTTCGACCAATCAATATGCGGGTGTTACGAAAGAAACAGGCATACAGGCCTCTACCAATTTACTCAATCGATTTGCCGACGTGGACGGTGTTTTCTGCGCAAACGAATCCTCCACATTCGGCATGATGCGGGCGCTGGAGACCAGTGGCAAGGCAGGCAAAATCGCGCTGGTTGGCTTCGACACCAGCGATACCCTGCTTGAAGGCATGGCTACTGGAAAAATTGTCGGACTCGTCTCACAAGACCCCTTCGACATCGGTTACCAGGGCGTGAAAATGGCCGTCGCATCGATTCGCGGCGAGGAGGTTCCGAAACGACTGCCAACCCGTCTCGAGATGATTACGCCGGACAATGTGAACGACGAGTCCATCAAAGAACTCATTCATCCCGACGTGGACAAGTGGCTGAACTAGACGATGGCTTCGCTGCTCACGCTCGAGGGCATCTCAAAACGCTACGGCGCAACGCAGGCTTTGTCCGATGTGTCGCTTGATGTCGTGCACGCAGAGGTCCACGCACTCATCGGCGAAAACGGTGCGGGCAAGAGCACGTTGATGAAAGTTTTAAGCGGCGCGATTCAGGCTGACGCGGGATCAATTTCGCTCGACGGAATATCGGTCACCATTCAGAACCCCGCTTTGGGTCGCGCACTGGGCATCGCAATGATTTATCAGGAATTGAATCTTGCTTCGCACATGACGGTGGAAGAAAACCTGACGCTTGGACTTGAGCGATCAAAGGCCGGATTTGTGCAGAATCAACGGGAGTCCATCGCGGAGGCACTCCAACTCGTGGGCCATCCTGACCTTCCCCTAGACGTGCCAGTTGGCTCACTCAGCATCAGTTTACAACAGGTCGTTGAAATCACACGCGCACTCATGAGCAACGCGAAAGTGATCATCATGGACGAGCCGACAAGTTCATTGACGGCTACAGATACCCGCGCATTGTTTGCCGCCATTTCGCGCCTCCGAGACAACGGAATTACAATCATCTACATCAGCCATTTTCTGGAAGAGGTCATGGAAATTGCCGACCGGTATACCATTCTGCGTGATGGAATGGTGGTCGATTCAGGGGCAATCGAAGACACGTCGATAGACCAGATTATCGCCGATATGGTTGGTCGTGAGTTGACGGAAATGTTCCCGCCACGGGATACTGAAATCGGTGAATCAATAATGATAGTGGACCATTTGTCTGGATCGACGACGCCATCTGATGTGTCGTTCACCCTGCATCGGGGCGAAATCCTGGGCATCGCAGGGCTCGTGGGTGCTGGCCGAACCGAGATGTTACGCTGTCTTTTCGGGCTCGATAAGTCGACGACAGGCACAGTTGAACGGGCCTCCGGAAAGACGCTCAAATGCGCGGCTTTGAGTCCCGAACGCGCGCGCGCCCTCGGCCTCGATCTGCTCAGCGAGAATCGTAAAGAAGAAGGGCTCGCGACCACCATGAGCATTTCCGCAAACACGACGCTCGGCACCTTGTCCCGTTACGCGGCACTCAAAGGATTCGGCTTGCTCTCGTTGCGGCGCGAATCATACGCGGTTGAACAACGTATCGCCGACGTCGGAATTCGATGCGAGGGACCCTCGCAAATCACCGATCAACTCTCCGGCGGCAATCAGCAGAAAGTTGCTTTCGCGCGCATCGTCGAACAAGACGCCGACATCCTCTTGCTCGACGAACCGACCCGCGGCGTGGACGTCGGCAGTAAAATTGAAATCTACAAACTCATCAACCGCCTCGCAGCATCCGGAAAAGGCATCGTCTTCGTGTCGTCGTATTTGCCCGAGTTACTCGGCGTGTGCGACCGCATCGCCGTCATGCACCGAGGTGAACTCAGCGAAGCAAGACCTGCAACGGATTGGACCGAACACGAAATCATGGAAATCGCCACCTCAGGCGTGTAGGAAGTTATTGAAATGACAGTAAAGCCGACAACAAATATTGCGAAACTAATCGCGATGCTCGGGCCGTTGTTCGGTATCGTGCTGGTCTACATTATTTTTCTGTCGACCGCGCCGGATTCATTTCACAGCCTCTACAATTCGAAGACCATCCTGACGCAAACGGTGATCATCGGGGTGGGCGCGATGGGCATGACCTTGGTGATTATTGCTGGGGGAATTGATCTTTCGGTGGGATCGTTAATCGCCCTGGGGACCGTTGTAACTGCTTTGATACTAAGGAGATACGGAGATGATGAGACCGGAATATTTCTCCCCATACTGGCTGGTGGCGCAGCGGTAATGGTGTGTGCGTTCTGTGGATTCATCAGCGGCTCAATCGTCTCCTGGTTCCGCATTGTGCCTTTCATCGTCACACTCGGCATCATGCAAATCGCGCGCGGCGTCGCCAAGGGCATCGCGGATCAAGCCACCGTTATGGCACCAAAAAGTTGGCTCAATGACGTCATGGTCACGGAACCCAGCTTCGGCGTGTGGTACTCGATTGCGCCAGGCGTCTGGGTCGCGCTCGTGTTGCTCGTGCTCGTCTATGTCTTGTTGAAGTACACGGTCTTCGGACGTCACGTCTACGCGATTGGATCCAATGAAGACGCCGCGCGTCTCTGCGGCATCAACGTCAAACGAAAACGCATCGCCATCTACTCCCTGTGCGGTGGCCTCACCGGCATGGCGAGCGTTTTGCAATTCTCGAACCTGACTCTTGGCGATCCCACGGCGGCCGTCGGTATGGAACTCGATATCATCGCGGCAGTCGTCATCGGCGGCGGATCGCTCAGCGGCGGAGAAGGCAGCGTCGTCGGTTCAGTCGCAGGCGCACTCATCATGGCCATCCTGCGCAACGGCTGCAACATGGTCGGCATCCCCAACTACGTACAGAATATCGTCATCGGCTCCATCATCATTCTGGCCGTAGGGCTGGATGGCCTACGGCATAGAAAAACCGCCTAGCCACCTCTACCTTTTCTTTGATAAGAAAAGGTAGAACCAAAAGAAACCAAGAAATACTTCGTATTTCCAATAGAACCTCCCGATGTCTTATTGAGGATACGCGGTATCCGTCAGTCTTTCTTTCGCTTTATTTACCGTCCGACAGGACCTTTCTTCTCAGAAAGAAAAGAAGGGCAGTTGTAAATGGGGTCAATGAGAGGTATGATGGTCGGATCGCGAATCGCATTTGATAACAAGGAGTTCCTGCTATGTTGACCCGTATGTTGACCACTCTTTTCTGCGTTGCCCTACTGTCTATTCCGGCTATTTCACAGGCGGCGATTGTCGAAGAGTTCGGCCCCTATCCCGTTGGTGTGACAACTACGGTGCTGGTCGATAACAACCGCAACGATGAGGCGACGAAGGGTCCGCGCACGATCATGACGGAGATCTGGTATCCGTCGAATGACCTGGCGAAACAATTCCCTGAGAATAAATTCTCGGACTTTATGTTAAAAGGTCAACACGCCGGCATCGCGATGGCAGTGAAAATGGCCTTCAAAATCGACCTCGCGGAAATTGACAAGACTTTCCAGAATAACGCCTTCCGCGACGCACCTGTCGCCGACGGAAAATTCCCACTCATTATCTTCTCCCACGGCAACGGCGGCTTCCGGATGCAGTCTACCTTCTGGTGTGAACACCTCGCCAGCCATGGGTACATCGTCGTGTCTCCGGATCACACCGGTAATGCGGCGGCGACGGTAGTGGATGGAAAACTCATTATCCACAACAGCAGCGCGCGTGAACAATCGGCCATCAATCGTCCTCTCGATGTCAGCTTTATCATCGACACGATGACGAAATGGACGGCTGGAGCGGACAGTCGATTCACGGGCAAGATTGACGTGGAAAAAATCGGCGTGGGCGGGCATTCCTTTGGCGGATACACCTCAACGTTGATTGCGGATTCGGATGATCGAGTTGACGCGATTGTGCCGATGGCTGCCGTGTCGCCGGATCGCACGACCTACGATACGCCCGTGCTGGTGATTATCGCTACCGAAGACGGCACTATCAAGGCGGCTGGAAATCAGGTCATCCGCGATTATTATGACAACTCAAAGGGTCCGCGCTACTCGATCGAATTTATTGATGGTGGCCACTATTCCTTCTCGGACATGGGACAATTTCAACCCGATTTCGGCGACGGCATCGGCAAAGGCACACGCATCACCAACGGCGAAGAAATTACCTACACGCCGATGGACCAGATCATACGCTACACCAACGGCTACACGACCGCGTTCCTGAACAAGTATGTGAAAGGCGAATCGGATGCCGAGCATGACGAATATTTGTCGACAAACCAAGCGCCGAAGGGCCTCATTCTGCATCAGGCCGGCGAATAATCGCTATCCATTCGAATCCGTTGACGACCAGTGGTATACTCGTTCCCATGAGGAAAAAATCGATAGTAACCGCTATTTTGGCATCGATTATGGCAATGCCCTGCGCATTTTCCGCCGATTCAGTCAGTTTTCAAGACGACGTTCACCCCATTCTCTCCGAGCGCTGCTTCAAGTGCCATGCGGGGGATGATCGCAAGGGTGGCTTCAGCATGAATACCCGGGACATTTTCCTGGAAGGTGGCGAATTCGGCGACGCCGTGGAAATCGGGGATAGTCGCGAGAGCCTTCTGCTGGAACTGATCACCAGTACCGACTCCGACGAGCATATGCCGCCCAAGGGCGAACGCCTCACCCCGGAACAAATCGATATTCTGGCACGCTGGATCGATGCGGGCCTGGATTGGACGCTGAGCGGTACGCAAGAAGAAATCTGGCAGGCCCCGCTACACCTGCCCTCGGTGAAGCTACCTCGCCGCAAGGGCATTCACAAATCGAAAAAATCGACCGATCGAATCATCGGAGCCTACTTCAAAAAGCATGACCTGGATACGCCTGAACTCGTCGATGATCGTCAGTACATTCGCCGTGTGTATATGGATCTCATTGGATTGCTGCCCACGACGGACGCGGTGAATGCCTTCGTCGTTGACAAGAATCGACACAAGCGGGAAGTACTCGTCGATGTGTTGCTGTCCGATGATCGCAGTTACGCCGAGCACTGGATGACCTTCTGGAACGATGCGCTGCGGAACGATTACAAGGGCACAGGATACATCGATGGCGGACGCAAACAGATCACCACCTGGCTGTACCGCGCGCTGAATAAAAACAAACCTTACGACGTGTTCGCGCGAGAACTGATCGCGCCGCGTGGTAATGCCGAAGGCTTCATCAACGGCATCAAATGGCGCGGTGCGGAGACGGCCAATCAACAAGTACCATTGCAAGCCGCGCGCAGTGTGTCGCAAGTCTTCCTCGGTATCAACATGAAATGTGCATCGTGCCACGACAGTTTCGTGAACCAATGGAAGCTGTCCGATGCCTACGGATTGGCCAACGCTTTCGCGACCGCGCCCATGGAGATCGCACGCTGTGATACCCCCACCGGCGCCATGGCCAAAACGCAATTCTTGTGGTCGGAACTGGGCACAATCGATGCCGAGGCCGACCTGGAAACCCGTCGAAAACAGGTGGCCGATCTTGTGACAACCCCTGAAAACGGGTGGTTTGCGCGCACCATCGTGAATCGCCTCTGGAAAACGATGATGGGCCGCGGGCTGGTGGAACCGCTGGATTCAATGGACGCCGAACCGTGGAATGCGGAGTTGCTGGACGCTCTATCGACTCAGTTTGTTGAAGAAGGATACGACCTGCGTATCTTGCTCAAAACCATCGTCACGTCGAAGGCCTATCAACTCAAATCTGAATCGTCCAAGCCTAACGAAGCATCCTATACATTCACCGGACCGCTGCCGAGACGCCTCACCGTTGAACAACTCTATGACGCGATGGGTTGCGTGACCAATGTGTGGCAAGCCAAAGCCGAATCCGATCCCAAGACGGAAGAAGGCTCGCTATCGGAAGGCACCGTGCGCGCCTGGCGATCCATCGCCGACCCGATGATGCTGGCCTTGGGACGTCCGAATCGTGAACAGATCATGCTCGCTCGCGAGACCGACTACACGCGGTTGCATGCCATGGAATTGACGAACGGCAAGACACTGGCGACCTACTTGACCAGCAGCGCGACCTCGTTGTTGAAGCAAGGCAACGTATCCCCAACGACGGTGTTCGAGCAAGCCCTCGGTCGACCCCCGACTACGCGTGAAGCAACCTTACTCGAATCGTATGGCGATAAATTGACTAAAACCGAAGACGTGGAAGATATCCTTTGGTTGCTGTTTAATCACCCTGAATTTCAGATTGTATTTTAGTGTGTGGAGATTGACCCCATGAATCGTAGAGACTTTTTGAAAACGGCCAGCGTCGCAACACTCGGTGCCTTGTCAGCCGGCGCTCCGGAAATGGCTTTCGCCGAAGACCTCATCCAACCCGAAGCTACCGCAGACACGCTCATCATTCTGTGGATGGGCGGCGGCATGGCACACACGGAAACCTTCGACCCGAAACGTTATACACCTTACGAAAAAGACCTGGCATCGGATGCGGTATTGAGCACCTTCCCGTCTATTCCAACCTCCGTAGACGGCGTGCGTTTCAGCGAGGGACTTGACCGACTGGCCACGCTTATGGACAAAGGCACCCTCATTAAGACATACACAGCAGGGGACTTAGGCAAGATACTGCACTCGCGGCATCAGTACCATTGGCACACGGGATATGCTCCGCCGCTCACCATCGCCGCACCCCACATCGGCTCCATGATCGCCCGCACATTGGGTCAGAATAACTCGGATTTGCCCGCCTTTATCGATATCGGTCAGGGCATGAACAACGGTGAAGGCGAGGAATTAAAAGCCTTCCACACAGCGGGTTTTCTGGGTTC
Organism: Candidatus Hydrogenedentota bacterium; assembly: GCA_046583315.1. Taxonomy (GTDB): domain Bacteria; phylum Hydrogenedentota; class Hydrogenedentia; order Hydrogenedentales; genus DTSJ01. Next base: position 4,902 of record JAYGCN010000319.1, on the reverse strand, counting down.
GGAACACTCCCCGTTTATGATTGCCGACCCCACACTCGCCCAGGCAGTCGTGCAACCTCCCGCAGGCATGACCGGCGCACGGTACACTCGACGCCGCGAGGCCTACAAGAAAATGCTCGATGCCAGTCCCATCATGCGCCACGGTAGTTCGTATCAACGCGACTCGCTCAGCACCTCTATGGACCGCGCGGACCAGCTGTTGTCGAGTCCCGCCGCCAAGGCATTCGATCTAAGCGAGGAACCCAAAGAAGTTTACGACACCTACAACACGAGTAAGTTCGGGTTGGGTTGTCTGCTGGCCAGACGCCTCTGCGAACAAGGAGCGCGCGTCGTCGAAGTCACGACCGAATACGTGCCGTTTGAATATTGGGACACGCATGAAAACGGTCACACACGGCTCAAAAAATTGAAACCGATCATTGATCGTCCTATTGCGCAGCTCGTCCTTGATCTGGAGGATCGCGGACTGCTCGATCGAACGATAATCGTCATAGCGACCGAGTTCAGTCGCGACATGGTCACGGAAGGCAAACCGGAAAACAAAGTCGCCGATCAGGTCGAAGTACCCGCCGTGATGACCGAGCTTAAGCATTACGGGATGCATCGGCATTTCACCGACGCGGGCTCCGTTCTGATGTTCGGCGGCGGCGTGAAAAAGGGCTTCGTATACGGCAAAACAGCAGACGAGCGCCCCTGCAAAACTATTGAAAATCCGGTGCCCATCGAGGATCTGCACGCCACCATTTACAACGCCATGGGCATCAGCCCAAAAACGAATTATTTCTATGAAAAACGGCCCTTTTACGTCACAAAAGACGGGCTCGGCATCCCCATCGCGGACGTGATGGCCTAACCTTCGAAGGAGTTTTTCATGCGCCTTTCTGCGACCTTAGCCCTCGTATTTTCCAGCCTCGTTTGTCGGCCCACTTTTGCTGCAGACGACCCAGTCAACGTCCTGATCATCTACGCGGACGAGTATCGATATGACTGTCTCGGCGCAGCGGGTAATACGGAAATCCAGACGCCGAATCTCGACGCACTCGCGGCTGACGGCGTTCTCTACGACAACAGTTTTTGCGTGTGGCCCGTGTGCACCCCGTCGCGCATTTCATTGATGACGGGGCAGTACGTCAAACAACACGGCGGCTCTTCGAATCGTTCAACCGTTCTTCCCGGCACACCGACTTACGCTTCGATTCTGCGCGACGCAGGTTACGAAACCAGCGCCGTCGGAAAAATGCATTTTACCCCAGCCTATCAAGATGTCGGTTTTGACACGATGTTACTCGCCGAACAAAACGGTCGCGGTCGCAATGTGGACGACTACCATCGGCACTTGAAAGACGAGGACACCTTGAACGTGATGGATCTCGTCGACCAGGAACGGGAGTTTCGCAAAGACGCGCCACAGGGCTATTGGGAAAACTTTGGCGCATATGTTTCCGACTTGCCGGAGGAGTATCACCACACGACGTGGACCGGAGATCGCGCCGTGGAAACAATCTCAAAATGGACCGAAGGCCAAGGCAATCTGCTGATGGCCGGATTCCTGAAACCGCATCATCCCTTCGACCCGCCGGCACCCTGGCATGAGCGATACACCGCGGAAACAACGTCGATTCTGCCCGGATGGACCGATGTAGCACCTGCGCATGACACCCGTCGCGCGCGGGGCTATTTCGACAATTCCTCGCTGACCATCCCCGCACTCAAGAAGGTCACGGCCTATTATTATGCCATCATCACGCACATGGATCATCACATCGGGCGCATCGTGGCGGAGTTGAAAGAAAAGGGGCTATACGACAACACGTTGATCATTTTCACCGCAGACCACGGCGAATACATGGGTTTCCATCACATGATTCTCAAGGGCAATCACCTCTACGATCCCTTGGCCAAGGTTCCGCTCATTATCAAGTACCCGAAACAAAAGTACGCCGGCGTTCGCACGGACGAACTGGTCAACACGCTCGATGTGACCAGCACCATTCTCTCTGCAACGGGTCAGAAACCCGGACAGGACATGCGCGGCGAAGCGTTGGGCAAACGGACACCGGGTCGCGCGAATCCGCGAAATCTTATCTTCACCGAAGACAAACGTGGTCTTATGGTTCGCGACAAACGCTACAAGCTTATCATGGACGTGGACTCCACGTTGAATCTCTTCTTCGATTTGGAAAACGATCCCTACGAACTCGACAATAAGCTTAATGATAATGACTACGCGGAAATCGTCCAGAACTTCAAGCAAGCGGCACTCGAATGGTACATGAGCACCACCGCCCGACGTGCCTACGTCGACCCCAACGCGCCCATGGTCACCGGCGACAACGTGCCCAAAGACCTCGACGCAACCGAAGAAGAAATGCTCGAGTATTTTCGGAAAAGGGTGCGGTTATTGCTCGAAAAGTAGCGATTCCCCCTTGTTTACAGTCACATCGCGAATATTGAAAAATGTCCCAGTGGCGCGCATAATGGACTGTTCAACCATAGCCTGAGCCTCAACTTGGAGTTTTTCCCATGTTCACCCGTCTTTCCCGCATAGCTAAAATCGGCGCCGCCCTTTCACTCATCATCGCGCTGTCGGCCTCTCCAACCTATGCCGAAGCCAACCTTGGATTACCCCTCGGTGATGCTGAATCGCTCGGGCTGTCTCAGGAAAAACTCGATGCGATTCCTAAAGCGCTCTCCGGCTTCATCGACAAGAATCAGGTACCGGGTTTCGTGACCGTTGTCGCCAAAGAAGGAAAAATTGTTCATTTTGAAGCCTTCGGAAAACGTGACGTAGAGCGTGACAAGCCGATGGAGAAAGACACCATCTTTCGCATGTACTCGATGACCAAACCTGTCACCGGTACGGCAGTCATGATTCTCGTGCAGGAAGGAAAACTGAGCGTAGATGATCTGGTGTCGAAATACATCCCCGAGTTCAAGAACCTGACCGTGCTCGAAACGAAAGCCGACGGGTCCACAGAAATCGTGCCTGCCGATAAACCGATAACCATCAAACAATTGCTGACCCACACCTCGGGGCTTTCCTACTTTTTCATCGAGTCGCCCGTCACCGAACTCTACGGCGAGAGCGATCACAACGATCCCGGCATCTCGCTCGAGGAATACGCCAAACGCGTCGCCAAACTTCCCTTGATCGCGCACCCCGGCACCGCGTGGAATTACAGCATCTCCATGGATATCCTGGGTCGCGTCGTGGAAGTGATTTCAGGTCAGCGCTACGGTGATTTCCTGGATGAACGCATTTTCAAACCCCTAAAAATGAAGGATGCCGGGTTTTTCGTGCAGGAGTCGGAAGTAGACCGTTTCGCGGCAAACTATGCGCCCACACCCAAAAAAGACGGGATGACCCTTGTCGATGACCCTGTAAACAGTGCCTATTTGACACTGCCCGGACTCGATGCTGGCGGTGCGGGCTTGCTCTGTACAGCCTCAGACTACCTGCGATTCGCCCAAATGCTGCTCAACGGCGGCGAACTCGACGGCGTGCGAATTCTCAAAGAAGAAAGCGTGCGCGAAATGACGTCGGACCAGCTTGATCCCGCGCTCGGCAAGTCACCTCTCGGCGCATTGATTCCCGTCATGGTGGAAGGCATCGGATTCGGCTACACAGGCGCTGTGATTCGTGAAGGGTACACAACGACGGCCTTCGGCGGCGCAGGGCAATATACCTGGGGCGGCGCGGCTAGCACCGATTTCTGGATTGACAAGGAAAACGATCTCGTGGGTCTCATCTGCACCCAGCTCATGCCAAGCGGCACCTACATGCAACGCTTCACCTTTCACAACGCCGTATACGCAGCGGTGAAATAATCGGCGCGCAGATTCGCACAATCAATCGCTAGAAGGTACTTCGAAGACCAGACCGTTGCCCGTCAATCGCTTGCTCAATTCCCGGTAGCCGATGTCTTGCACGGATAGGTCACGATCAATCGCGAGACCTGCCGCTGTTGAGGCCGCCTGACCGAGTCCCATGAATACCGGTTCCATTCGAATGGATCCGTGCGCTACGTGGGATGCCGATAGGCAAACCGGCACGAGCAGATTTTTGCACTCGTCCGCCCGGGGAACAATCGAACGATACGATATACCGTAGGGTCCGGGCGGTGTGCGCCAAATCACCCCGTCACGCCGCACGGTTCCCTCTTCGTTCACGAAATACTGAACGACATGCGAGTCCATCCCGAACACAGCAAGCGCCACGGGATCGGTCACCACCCGACGATGCTCGCACTCCGTCTGGGTCATCACCACATCACTGACCATTCGCCGCGCCTCCCGGATATAGATCAGATACGGCCAATGCTCATTGTCCATAAACTCGTCTTTCGGAAGCCCCCATTGCCTCGCGTACGTTCGAATATTTCTGGGAATACGAGGATTGTGGGCCAAGGTCCAGAGAAACCCGCGCGTATAGTCGCGATGGGCCTTTTCTATGTCTCGACGCCGCGTGTAGCTTGCCTCCGGGTAATCCCAATTCGCGCCGCCAAAGTCGTTGCCCACCGCGTGCATACTGTTCCAATCAACTTTGTCTTCGCGGCCACCGAGGGGTTCAATCAACGCCGGAAAACGAAGGTCTCCGGCTTCGAAATTTCGGATCAGAAGCTCGTGATCGATCGCGCGGTAAGTGTCGGGTTTGGTGATAGGGATTCGATTCTTCGGTTCAGACGAGAGACACATTCGATAATTGTAGGCCTGTATTTTCCGGTCGCCGGTTCCGTTCACCAGCGCGAGATCATGAACTCCGGGAAGCAAGCCACTCCGCGGATCGCCCGGAACCACATAGGGATCCACGTCGACGATAAAGTGGTCCTTGTCTTTTTGCGTGTAATGTACGCGGGGCGAGGTGTCTCCCCGGCGCACACCCGCCAAAGACTCCTCATACTG
>JAYGCN010000038.1:0-5446 GCA_046583315.1 Candidatus Hydrogenedentota bacterium | reverse complement strand
TGCATAGTCTGCTCGCGGCACTCTATTCCCACGGCGAAATTTCGCTGGGCTTCAGCGAAGGCATAAGGCAAACCATCTGGCAATTGGTCGGCTCGGCAGGTCTTGCCGTCGTGCTGGGAATTGCCACCTCGTTATTCTTCGACAACCACCGCTTTCACGATTTCAGCGTGCTTTTGGTAAGCGTACTACTCGCGGTCGGCCTTTCATACTTTGTGGGATTCAGTCCGCTACTCACCTGCCTGTTCTTCGGTGCTTTCCTGGGGAATACCTCGCCGAAAACCGAAGCAAAACTCGAAGCCCTGGCCCCGATCGAACCCTTGCTCTACACCGCGTTCTTTACCCTGGCCGGCGTGTCCGTTCACATCGATCTCCTCAAATCAGCAGGGATACTCTGTCTCGTATACGTCGCCGCACGCATGTTTGGAAAGGGATTCGGTGCCTATGCAGGGGCCTTTTTGGCCCGAAGCACCAGCCGGATTCGCAACAGCATCCCCTTTGGATTCGTGCCGCAAGCCGGTGTTGCGCTCGGACTCGTCGTCATCTTGCAAGGCGATTCGCGCATTCCCGAAGAGGTCTCCAATCTCGTAGGAACCATCGTTCTTGCCGCCGTCACCATCAACGAAATCATCGGACCCTTCTTTACGCGTGCGGCATTGCGTCGCTCCAAAGAAGCCGATCTCGACAGGCCACGACTCGTAGAATTCCTCGATGAAGAGTTCATCATGACCGATTTTGAGGCCACCGACAAATGGGATGCCTTGGAAAAACTGGTGGATTTCTACGCAAAAACACACCGGGTCTCCAAGGCCGATAAACAACACGTTTTGGACACCGTAGTGGAACGCGAACGCGGAGGCTCCACGGGCATCGGCAAAGGCGCGGCCATTCCACACGGCCGGGTCGAGTCCGGCGACAAGATTCAAGGCGTGATGGCGTTAAGTCCGCAGGGAATCGATTTCTATGCCTACGATGATGAGCCTGTCCATCTTCTCGTACTCATCGTCACGCCCAAAGATCATGAGAAACGACATCTGGAAGTACTCGCCAGCCTTTCGACCATGATGTCGAACCCGGTAATCCGACCGCGCCTCATGGCCGCTATCGATGCGAATGATGCCTGGGAAGTAATCGAGGACGAAGAATCACGATCATTCAACTACTTCCTGGAGTTGGATGACTCGGGGAACGGAAACGGCGAAAAATCGACAAACTCTTAAGCCGGATCGTAGATCGTGCGCACCTGATCTTTTCGTACGCGTTCTACCCGGTTCCCAATTTGATAACGATAGTAATCTCCGGACTCAACAATTTTGTCCGCGGGCAGCCGTACACCATTTTGCAATTCTATGCTGTACGTATTGCTAGTCGGCTTTTTCGCAATCTTGGTTTGCGTAGACTGCGCCATAACCACATCAAACTGGGGAAAACCGTAGCGCTTATATTGGCGTTGAAGCTGCTGCACACGGCGCACATAATTCTGTGTTTCCTTGAACGGCGGTACACCCTTGTATTTGCGCACATTACCCGGCCCCGCATTGTATCCCGCCAGCACCAGAGTCGTATCCCCATTAAACAACTTCATCATCTTACTCAGGTATTGCGTACCCCCCGCGATATTCTGGGCCGGATCCGTGATGTCCCGGACACCCATTTCAAGGGCCGTTCCCGGCATCAACTGCATTAATCCGCGCGCACCAGCAGACGAAACGGCATCGGGATTACCGTTGCTCTCCTGCTTGATCACCGCATACACAAGTGCCGCATCCAGCTTGTAGTAATCGGCATAATACTCGACGATGCTGTCGAACGAATCCGTCGATTCATAGGTCTTTCGTTTACGCCCCTTGAATCGTTCCGGCACGACGATAGGCTCATAATTGAGCTCAACCTCAATGTACTCGTCGTCTCCACGAAAACGCTCCGGCGCGTTCGTGATCATTCTAACGCCATCGCGATTTACGAACATTTTTGCGCGCCCGCTATTTCTCGCAAGCCTCTCGGGAACATTGGTCAATTGCTTGGAGCCCGCCGTATCCGTGACCGTATGAATTCCCTGTCGGTCAGTCGGTTCTATCCGCACGGGACGTCTAGGAGTAGCATCATCGGCCGGCGAAGAAATTTCTTTCCGATACTCAATGTAGGTGAGCGTCCGCCGTTGCCCACCACTAATCGTTTTGCGCTTGCGTTGCCATTCGTCTGACATCTCACGACGCCGCGCCCGATCGGTGGTATAGGTTATGGCATCTTCCGGCACAAGAATCTTTGGGACTCTCACCATGGAACCGTCTTCAGGAAATCGAAGATAATATTCGCTCGCACCCGAACTAACGTACACATTATCGATGCGCCGTCCTTCAATAACCACTGAATCAGCAGATGCAACTGCCCCACAAGCCAGAACGGCAATCAGGGTGAATATGGGGATATAGTGATTTCGCATAGATGAGGATTTAAGGAACGAGTGAACCTCCGCACGACGTCGATAATCTAGTCTGTTATACAGCATATACTATAACATAAAAGGCCTTAACAGCCAATATCGTTGTCAAATATTGATAAAACTCCGATAAACCAATGCGCATGAGCGATTTATTGTATAGTATACAATATCAGGAGAATTGCCGTTATGACACAGTCAGTCATTCAAGTCGATGCCTTTACCAATACGCCCTTCGCAGGCAATTCCGCCGCCATTTGCGTGATGGACGGACCCGCCGATGAGCACTGGATGCAGCAAACCGCCATCGAAATGAACCTTTCGGAGACCGCCTACCTCTACCCCGAAGATGACGGCTACCGCTTGCGCTGGTTTACGCCCGGCACAGAAGTCGAACTCTGCGGGCATGCGACCGTTGCGGCAGCCCATGTCCTGTGGCAAGACGGCCATGTTGCAGAAGACCAGATATGCCGTTTCCATACCCGTAGCGGACTGCTCACCGCCAAACTTGAAAATACGCGCATCCAGGTTTCCTTCCCGCTCGAAACAGTGGAACCTGCCGAAGATTCCGAAGAAATCGCGAGTGCGCTCGGAGCTACAATCATCGCGTGGTCCAAAAACCGCCTCGGTTATCTCGTCGCAGAAGTCAAATCGGAAACGGCGTTGCGTGCCATGCAACCGGACTTTTCTGTCTTGAAGTCGTTTCCGTTTCACGGCTACTGCGTGACCTGCGAAGCGGATGCGAGCGACATCGATTTCGTATCCCGATTCTTCGCGCCGGCAATGGGCGTCAATGAAGACCCCGTAACCGGATCCGCGCATTGCGTTCTGGGCCCCTATTGGGCGGCCAAACTCGGCAAGACATCTTTCACCGCCCATCAAGCTTCTACGCGCGGCGGCGATCTCCAGGTTGATATCGGTGAGGATTCAGTCACCCTCGGCGGTCAGGCAGTTACCACCATGCGAGGAGAATTGTTACACTAAGCGTATGAAAATGAACGACAAAACGCGACTCGCGCTGGAACGGGTCTCAGCTCTCGAACATGAAGACCCGACAAAGGAAACCGAGGCCGAATTAGCGGCTCTACTAGGTCATCGCAGCAACCATGTCGTCGGTGCCGCTGCCTCGTTGGCCGCTTAGTGAGAAATGGAAGAAGCCATCCCTGATCTGGAGAAGGCCTTCTTTCGTTTCATGGGGAATCCGGTTAAAACGGATCCGATGTGCGCCGCGAAACACCCCATCCTGGAAAGCCTGACCAAGCTCGGTGCTGCAAATAGTGACCTCTTTCTCAAGGCAGCACGCCACCAACAGTGGGAACCCATGTGGGGAAAACCGGAAGACACTGCAGCCACGGTTCGCGCTCTTGGAGGGCGCGGTCTGGCATCGATGCGTTACCCAGAGGCAATGCTAATACTTGGTGAACTCTTACTCGATCGCGAGATCGAAACGCGACGGATTACCGTGGACACTTTTATCGAACTCGGCGGCAATGACGCAGAGGTTCTTCTACGCGTGGGTGCCTTGCTCGACCCCATGCCCGGGAAAGAAGAAAAGGCGCCACCAGAATCGATTGTCGCCGAATGCTTGTCCGGTCTCATGCGTGTAAGTCCCGATCGCTCCATCGAATTCGTTGCCGGATTCCTGGACCGTTCTCTGGAGGAAATGAACGGTGCGGCATTGGCCATCGGCGAATCCCGGCATTTAGGTGCGCTACCCATCCTGGAAAAACACTGGCGCACGGTGAACGACCCGCGCGTGCAGTCCGCGTTGCTCCTGCCCATCGCACTCACTCGTAACGAAGCAGCGCTCAAATTTCTGGGAGGCGTACTGCGCGATGCCGATACTCCTGTAGCCCTGGCCGCCATTGACGCGATCGAACTCTTCGCCTCTGACCTGGAAGCACTGGACCACATCCAGGAATGCGCATCGGGCCGTGAAGAAGAAAGCATCGTGAACGCCCTTCGCAATCTGCTTTCAGAGTCTTGGCTCGCGATACTCCCTCAAAACTAGATGTCTCCTGTGTTTATCGCGTAAAATAGGCCCCTTACACTCAAAATCTTTCCAAAACGACCTCGACGGAGACACACTACATGGCAAAAGTGAATGCCCATTACGCAAAACTACAGGCGGGATACCTCTTCCCCGAAATCGCGAAACGCACTTCCGTATTCAGCGCGGTCAACCCCGACGCGAAAATCATGCGTCTCGGTATCGGCAACACGACAGAGCCCCTGACCCCGGCAGTGATTGCAGGCCTGCACGAGGGCGTGGATCGCCTCGCAAATGCGGACACCTACACCGGCTACGGCGACGAGCAGGGATTCGACGAGTTACGCAATGCCATCACCGCACGCTATGCCACTTACGGGGTCACCCTGACCGCTGATGAAATCTTCGTGAGCGACGGCGCAAAATCCGATTCCGCCAACATTCAATCCATCTTCGGTACCGACAACGTCGTCGCCGTGCAAGACCCGGCCTATCCAGTCTACGTGGACAGCAACGTCATCGGCGCGCGTACGGGCAATGGTACCGACGGTCTCTACGACGGTCTCGTCTACATGTCCTGCACCGAGGAAAACGGATTCTTCCCGGAATTGCCAGAAGGAAAAGTTGACCTCATCTATTTGTGCAGCCCGAACAACCCTACCGGTTCCGTAGCAACCATCCAGCAATTGAAAGCCTTCGTGGATTACGCGCTTGAACACAAAGCCATCATCATCTTCGACGCGGCCTACGCTGCGTTTATTTCCGATAGCCGTCTACCCCGCTCCATTTACGAAGTCGAAGGGGCCAAGGACTGCGCCATCGAAATCAACAGCTTCTCCAAAGAAGCAGGTTTTACCGGGGTACGTCTCGGCTGGACCGTGGTACCCCAATCCCTCATCGGCGAAGATTCCGAACCCGGACAAATCAACAAACTTTGGTTGCGCCGTCAAACCACCATGTTCAACGGCGCGTCGAACGTCGTGCAATATGGCGGACTTGCGGTCATGTCCGAACAGGGT
>JAYGCN010000182.1:0-2033 GCA_046583315.1 Candidatus Hydrogenedentota bacterium | reverse complement strand
TACCCATGGCCCCAGTCGATTTTCCCGGTCGGCTGTACCCGGCCACCGATGAATTCCCCACGGGACCGGCTATAGGTGAACGCCTTCCGGACTTTAGCCTCCCGAATCAGAGTGGCGAGACCGTCAACTTCCATGAAAGTCGAGGAAATGCAAAATCTATCGTCGTTTTTTACCGTTCGGCCGTGTGGTGACCGTACTGCCGGACGCAGCTCGTTGAGCTGCACGACAGCATTGAAAAACTCGCATTGGACAATATAAAGGTCTACGGCATCAGTTACGATCCCGAATCCGCCCTCAAGACATTTTCGGATGAATACGAAATCGGTTACGACCTTCTTTCCGATTTCGATTCGACGGTGATTGAGGACTTTGGCATTCTGAATACCCTCATTTCACCCGACGATACCCGAATGCATCCCCAAACGAAGAGGATATTCTACGGGGTGCCCTTCCCGGGCGTATATGTCACGGATGAATCGGGTGTGGTCACAGAAAAATTCTTCTATCGGCATTACGCCACCCGTGCCTCCGCAGGCTCAATTATGAATTCAGCCCTGGGCGAAGTGCTCATGCCGAAGAGTTCGCCGCGGGAGTCGTTGAGTACTGACCAAATCAAGATCACGGCGTTCCTGGCGGATGAGTCACTCAAGTTCGAGTATCGCAGCAATCTCTACGTGCGCCTGGAGCTTGAAGAAGGGTTGCACGTCTATGGCGGCGATCTCCCCGACGGCTTCATCGGTACCACCGTGAACGTAGACGAGACCAAAGGGTTGCGTATCGCAGCTCCGTCTTATCCGATCACGACTCCCATGAAATTTGATGCCCTGGATGCCACGCTGAACGTGTACGAGGGTGTCGTGGACATTGCCATTCCGGTGTCATTGACGGCGGAAGTCATGAACTGGATCATTCGCGACAAACCCGAGTTCATGGAGATTCCAGTTACTGTGAATTATCAGGTGTGCAGCGATACCGTGTGTTACCTGCCCGAGACGAAAACCATGAACGTAAAAGTACCGGTGAGTTCATTGATCATGCCCGGAGCAAAAAAGCAGTAACTTTCTGCGAAGCAATAAGGAGGGAATGATGATCCTACGATCGATAGGCGCGCTTTTGTTGATGCTTCCATTGACCTACAGTGCGCAAGCCGACGAGATTCGCCCGGGCGTTTTTCGTACGCCGGATGAGCGATTCGCCAATCTGAAGGACTACGATTTCGCACCGAACTACATCGAGTACAACAAGTTTCGAATACACTACGTCGACGTAGGACCTCGCGATGCCGATCCCATCCTGCTCATGCACGGAGAACCATCGTGGAGTTATCTCTATCGCAACATGATTCCCCCATTGGTGGCCGCAGGACATCGCGTCATTGCTCCGGACCTAATCGGTTTCGGAAAGTCCGATAAACCCGCGAAACGCTCCGATCATTCCTACCAATTTCATGTCGATTCGTTCATGTTCTTCATCAAAGAGCTCGATCTGAATAACATAACCTTGTTCTGCCAGGATTGGGGAAGCCTTATCGGGTTTCGATTGGTGACGGGTGCGCCAGAACGTTTTGCGCGTGTAGTTGCAGGAAATGCTGGGCTGCCTGCGGGTGCGGCGAAGGATGGCATGATCATCGGCACCCAATGGACCACGCCGGACCCGAATGCGGTACTCAAATTTGAGGAAGGCTTCATGGGCTGGCTGAAATATAGTCAATCCGTGGTCGATTTCGATAGTGGTTACATTATTCAGAGCGCGACCGTGCGCGAATTGTCCAAGGCGGAAATGGATGCCTATCGCGCACCTTTTCCCGACGAGCGATACAAGGCAGGTGCACGCATAATGCCAGCGTTGGTGATGAGTCAGCAGACCACCAACGCTAAAGCATGGAAAGTGTTGGAACAATTTGAGAAACCCTTTTTGACAACTTTTAGCGATGGCGATCCGGTCACCAACGGTGGAGAGAAAATGTTCCAAAAACGTGTGCCAGGCGCAAAAGGTCAGCCGCATGTAATCGTGAAAGGCGGACACTTTTTGCA
>JAYGCN010000145.1:0-10512 GCA_046583315.1 Candidatus Hydrogenedentota bacterium | reverse complement strand
GGCAAATCTGGAAAATGGTAGACGTCGTCATTCCTGCCTGTCGAACGCCGAGAGTCGTAGAAAACACCATCCTGATATTGTATGTAAATGCCGTGATACGCCATATCGTCGGCGGGCGCCCAGTGGACGCGCACTTCAAGTTTCGCATCGTCGGAGTTCAACGTGACATCCTGTAGAACCACTCCACTGGAAGGAATCTGAAGTCGTATTGACCGCGTAAATTGACCGTCTCGATCTTGAAGTCGAAAAGATGCGCCGAATTCTCCCGGCGCAATTCCGGTAAATCGAAAGAAACCGTCCTGTTCTGTTGTGATAGATTCATCATAATGTGCGCGTATTCGCTTTCCGCTGACCATGTCCTCGATATTCCCGAAAATTCTCAACCTTGTATCCGCGATTGGTAAACCGTTGAGGGTCAGGTAGCCTTCCAATATGGCGGACTCGTCCAGAACGATATCGTATTCATTGGGTGAACCTCTTCTTGGTTCGAAATGGAGTTTTAACTCGGGATGACCCTCTGCATGAACCCATAGGTCGATGGGCTCGGGGGCGATATCCAAGATCTCGAAATATCCCTTCGCATTGGTTCGAGCGAGCATCGAATTCGCGAAATCGCCCATGGTGGGTGGAACGACATGCAATTCCGCATCAGGAATGGGGCTACCTTGTGCATCGCGAACATGACCGGAAACCGAGGCTCCTTTGGGAACCTCAACTACGGTTTCAATTTCCATCTGCCCGGCACCTCCCTGATGCACTTGAAAAACGACAGCACCATGGCCGGGAACCCGGACGTACAGATTCAACTCCCCAACGGGCGGTGCATAGCGCACAAACACTCCTTCCTCATAGTCGGCAAACAGCTCGGTCAGCGCAAGTATTCCGAATTGCGGGTCGGTACTGATCAGTGCAACGGAGAATCGCTCGAAGCTCTCACCGGACATCGAATCTACTACGCGACCGGACACTCTTCGCTGTTGCTCGAGAACGAATTCCAAATCGTTCGCGCCAGCGACAGCCCATAGGTTTGAATTACTATAACCGATACTAGAAATCGACACGAAATGTTTTCCTTTAGCCAGTCCGGATATTTTGAAACGTCCCGATGCGTCGGATATGGCGATCCCCTTTTTGCTCCGATCCGACATGCGAATTTCTGCGCCGTCCACTGGCTTTCCATCGATGTTTCGCGCAACGCCACTGACGCTCATTCCTGCGAATATCTGAAAAATGACATCGCCGTGATCTTCGCCGTTGCTCAGGTAGATTTCCTGATTGAGGTCGGCTTTGCTGTCAATGACATATCCTGGAATACTTTGGTATCCGACGCGATACTTTCCGGACGATAACTCAGGAATCTCATAGTACCCGTCCGTATCCGTTATCGCAATTTCGCGTCTTCGTGCGTCCAATCCTGTCAGGGTCACAACCACGTTCGCTATGCCGAAGCCCGTTTCTTGTTCTACGACATACCCAGTAATTTTCGATGTGTCACCGATTGGCTCAACAGACTCAGTTGTTTGCGCGTGAACGGAACCGACGGATAAGATTACACCACTCAGAAAAATATAGCGGGTGGCCGGAATTAAGACCGCAAGGATTTTCGCCCATGGAGTTTTCATTTTGTGTGCGCCCTTCACTCGACCATAGGATTACTCTATAGATAGTCCTAGTATTAGTCAACCTCTCTTCGGTTGCCAGGCCGCGATAAACTGCGAAGCGCTATCGCAGCACCCTCTCATCTCCCCTGCGTTTCGTCACCCCCATTTTGTCCATGCATTCTAGTAGGGGGATTAGGTATTTCCGGCTGATGCCGAGGATTTCTTTTATGGTTGAGGGGGTGAAACCTTGTTGGGTGTCGAGATGTTCCATGAGGAGGAATTGGGCCTGGTTGATGGCGTCGGCGTGGAAGACGATGGTGTTGCTGACGGATTTCCCCTTGTTGGCGACGGAGGTGGCGATGAGGCGTTTTTCGGTGATGAGGTAGCGGTAGAGGCGGATGCGTTCTTTGTCGTTCTTTAATACCTCGACCATGCCGGGGGGTTGGAGTCCCCCGCTCTGGAACGCGTCTTCGATTTCGCGCACGAGGGCTTGTTCGGCATCGGACAGTGCGCCTTCGACGGTGAAGGTGGCGAGGTGGTAGAGTCCACTGGTTTGCGCGAGTCGTTTTTCGGCGATGCCTGCCTGGAGTGCGTGTTCGATGAGCGCGCTGGCGAATTGGGATTGCACGGCTTCGACAATCTGGTCGTGGGACAAGCCCCAGAGGGTCGGATTCGCGGCGTGGTGGCCTTCGAGCACTTTGGACAGGGTATCGAGCAGATGGTCGAGGTGCAGACGGTGCGTTACGGTCTGAGCGTCGAAATCGACGGCATCGATTTTCGACCACACGGCGTCGAGGTCTGCGCCGGATATGCCGTATCGATATCCGGTCTGTTTCTTGTCGAGCACGCCGTTGGCAGAATGCTTGAGCGCGAAGGCAATGACTTCCTGATCGTTCCCGTCGCGCAACAACGCTAAGTCATCGAGCAATGCGGCGTCGTTGCGTTTAAGTCGTTGTGTGGCGATGGACAGGATGGGTCCGCCGCCTATGGTGGTGACGGGTGAACAGGAGCGCAGGATAAATCCTTCGCGGAATACGCCGCAGACGGGCTCGTCGAAGAGGATTTGCGCGAAGGCGGAGGCGCCACGAGCAATCTCGTCGCCTTCGAGAAGGTGGACGCGGCCTATGGCTTCGGTGGTGCCCCAGAGCGCGCGGATTTCCTGGCGTTGTTTCAGGGCTCGGTCAGCTTCGGCAAGCACATCGACGGCGCACAACACGGCGGTGCCGGTTTGCACGGAGTCTGCAGGTGCCAACACATCGCCACGGTTGAGTTGCACGCGTTTTTCGAGGCGGACGTTCACCGCGCAGCGTTTTCCGGGTTCGACCGTTTCACAGGTGTCGCCGTGGGATTGCAGTTCGCGTACTTTAACGGAATTCCCGCCCGGATAACTGACCAACTCGTCCCCCACGTTGATCGCGCCGCGTCGAAGGGTACCGGTGACGACTTGTCCGAAGCCGGCCATGCTGAAGGCGCGATCCACGGGCAGATAGGGTGCGCCTTCGCCGGGAATGCTTCCGAGTTCTTCGACGATTTTGCCGAGTTCCGCGCGAATTTCGTCGAGACCTTCTCCATTGTGCGCGGAGGTATAGAGCAAAGGCGCATCGGAGAGGAAAGATCCTTCAAGGTAATCGCGTATGTCGAGAGCCGCCAGCTCGCGCATGTCGTCGTCGGCGGTATCGCATTTGGTGATGGCGATGATACCGCGATCAATGCCGAGCAATTCGGCGATATTCAGGTGCTCAATGGTCTGCGGCTTGACACCTTCGTTGACGTCCAGCACAAGCAAGACAGCGCGGATGCCTGTCGCTCCGGATACCATCGTGCGAATGAATTTTTCGTGACCAGGCACATCCACAACGCCGATGCGGCCTTCGGGAAGATCTGCCCAGGCGTAACCCAGCGCAATGGAGATGCCCCGTTCTTTTTCTTCTTTGAGGCGGTCGGTTTCCATGCCGGTGAGGGCTTTTACGAGTGAGGTCTTGCCGTGGTCCACATGCCCAATCACCCCCAGGGTCATGTAGTTCATACGTGGAGTTCCGTGAGGGCGGCGGCGATGAAATCATAATCGAAGTCGAAAAGTGTACGCAGATCGAGTGTAAAGCGATCGTTGTGAATATGACCGATAACGGGGAAAAATTCATAGTTGCGCAGTGCGTCCGCGAGAGCGTTGGGGCTGTACGCAGTCGAGACGATGGTAATGGCACGGGACGGCAGCACTTCTTGGGGTAGTGCACCGCCTCCTGAATAGCTTTCGGAATTGATAACCTCCACCGAAATACCTTGGATATCGCTGAGTTTCTCCGCCAGCGTGTTCGCATTTTCCTGCAATTGTTCGGCGGTCGCATAAAGCATGCGCAGTACCGGGATCTTTTCCTTGGCGCGTTCGGGATCGCGGTATTCGCGCAAGGTGGATTCAAGGGCTGCCAGGGTGAGTTTGTCCATGCGCAATGCACGGAGCAGCGGATTTTTCTTCATGCGATCGATGGCTTCGGATTTGCCGACGATGATTCCAGCTTGCGGCCCACCGAGCAGTTTGTCGCCGCTGAAAGTGACGATGTCCATGCCGGTCGCGAGCACTTCGCGCGGTGTCGGTTCGTGTTCGAGTCCAACTTCGGCGGTGTCGATGAAGGTACCGCTACCAAGGTCTTCGACCGACCAGATTCCCTTATCTTTGGCAAGCTCTACCAGTGCCTCACGCGGGGTCTCTTCGGTGAATCCCACGACGCGGTAGTTACTGGGATGTACTTTGAGCAGGATGCGGGTCTTGTCAGTGGTCGCGGCTTCAAAGTCCCCCACGCGCGTCTTGTTGGTGGTGCCTACTTCGACGAGATCGGCCTCGCTACGTTCTATGACGTCTGGAATGCGAAACGATCCGCCGATTTCGATGAGTTCTCCGCGGGAGGTGACGACTTCGCCGTCTTTGGCGAGCGTATTGACGACGAGCATAACGGCTGCGGCGTTGTTGTTGACGACGAGGGCGCTTTCGGCTCCGGTGAGCTCGGTGAGCAGGGATTCCACGTGTACGTATCGGCTGCCGCGCTGCCCGGATTTGATGTCAAACTCTACGTTGCTGTAGCCACGGCAAAGGGCGGCGATGTTGCCCAATGCGGCGATTGAAAGGGGAGCTCGGCCCAAGTTTGTATGGAGTATAACGCCAGTGCCATTGATGACGCGATCCAGGGAGGGCACTAAGGAACGGTTCAGAGAAGTCGACACATGTGACCAGAGTTCCTCGTCGGAGAAGCTACCCAGCGCGCCCGATAGCATTTGTTCGCGTTGGGTGTCCAGGGCAATACGCACCTCCTCTGTCAATCGTTCGAGTGACATGTGCTGGAGAAATTTTTCTGCATGCTCTGACGCCAGCAGCGTATCCATCTTGGGAAGGGCGCGCAAGCTATTCTGAATTTCCTTTTTCATTGGGGTGTCCGATTCGGTGGAGTCGATTATCAGCCAATAATCCTAGACGATTCCGGCGGAGAAATACAGTTTATCCGCGTTGACGTGTTGGACGATGATGACTATACTCGAAACATGATTGCACGCCTGATTTATGCCACGCTTTTCGTTTTAATGCTGAGTTCATGTGGCCCTCCCCCGCCTTCTGAGGATTCGGGGCCTTCGGAAGCGGTATCGCGCTTGAGTTTTGAGGAGCGCATGGCGATTCGCGCGCGGTTGACGGTGATTCGCTCGGAATCCAAAAGCGAGGCGAAGGAAATCCACGATCCCTTTCGCTCGAAGGGGGATGCCATCGCCTACGAGAAAGTCGTCTCGGAGAAAGAAGATGTCAAACGCGCGTTGCTTCAGGAAGAATATGGACTCAGCGACTCCGATCTGGAATTCATCGTGAACGAGTATCTTCAGTCCCAAGGGGTTGGTTTACACGAGCAGTAAACCTACTCAAGAGCCAGCTTGCGATTGGTCATGATGATGTCCTGAAACCACTGAACGGGATTCGGGGCACGCAAGGCCGAACGATAGGACGGTTTCATGCCGCAGCCACTGAGCACTTCTGAAGCACAATTCAGAGTAACATCCGCCGGGGGATCGAGCGTTTCCTTTTTTTCCGAGTAGGTTTTGATGAGGTGTTTGGCCTTGTCGTAGTGTTCGCGGGTGACCTCGACCGTGACGACGGTCGCTTTGGCATCATCGGCTTTGCTCACACTCTTGACGAGTTTGGCAATCACAAGCCCAACCTTGTCCGTCGTGCCGTCCATGTAGAGACCATACGCGACTTCCTGCTTGCCGTCGTTCTTCAAGACAATCAGCGCGGTGCCCATAGTGCTTGACTCGGCGTTCGCGTTGGATACAAAAACGATTTGATGGGTGCCGACGTTTCCGCCGGTCGCATCCAGGTGGGCCGTTTTCGCTTTGTCTTCGGCCTGCGCAACAATTCCAAATCCGATCAACGCAACTGCGCTGAATAATGTTCCGATTCGCATAGGGTTTCCTCCTGAATGTCATGTAAAAGAAACACTATACCATGATCTCAGGTCGATCGAAAACTTAATGACGATCATCCCATCTGGATGGGCCGTCGGGGCGTACGTCGAGATGGAGGAAGAAGTCGTAGGTGCCGATTCCCCCGTAACGGAAGCCTTGAATCGTCTCGGCAACGGCGGCCATTTCGTCGATGGTTATACCGGCGATCATACTGACATCGGCGGCGAGGCCCTTGGGGTGCTGACTGGAGTCGTTACTGCCCACGGTTCGGTTGTGTCGCAGACAGCGAAAGCCGCTGTTGATGAGAACGGGCTGATTGACGGCCTCGCGGAAAGCCTCCAGGGCTTCGATCAGCCTTGCATCGACCGCAGCGGTGCCCCCGCAACAATCGGTGCCGTGGCAGGCAAATTCTATCCGTGAAAAGTGTTCGCTCAGATCGCCCATCGTGTCATCTCCTGATTGTTACCCTACTAGCTGCCAGGAGTGTTGCCCTGTCAGTAGAAATGACCCTGCACGAAGTACAGAGTCATTCTATGACGCGTGGGACGATGATTTTCTTTCGAAAACAAACTCAGGTTGAGGTTACCCAGCCGCCAGAGAAAGGGAATACTTGTCCCACGAAGAAATCGGAGTAGGCTGAAGCCAGAAACGCGGCGAAGTAGGCGGTTTCTTCGCCTTTACCGAGTCTTCCGGCGGGTACGACCTTGAGCATACGTTTCATCATTTCTTCATTGGCGATCAATTCGGGCGGATAATAGGTTTTGTTCTCGACATAATTCTGGGCGATGGCGTTGAATTGAATGTTGTTTCGCGCCAATTCAAGTCCTGCCGCGCGCACGAAGGCGTTCTGCGCACCACGCGCGGCGCAGTATCCGGTTGCCTTGGGGATACCGCGTAAGGGAGCGGCGGATGTCACGGCCACGATTTTGCCTTTCCCCCGCGTGATCATCTGCGGGGTCACGGCACGCACGATACGCATCAAGGGATGAACGAGTTCGTCGAAGTAGGTGAGCCACTGGGTGTCATCGATATCCTGGACCAACGCGCTCCACCATTCCCTCTCGGCGAAATTCGCGATGAGCACGTCGATTTCTCCGGCGGCGAGCACGGTTTCTTCAGCCGCTTCTGGAGAGGACAGCGTCGACGTTGAGCGAATGACTTCAGCGCCCATTTCCTCGAAAGCCTCGGCTATCGGCTCTCCCATGTAGGCATCAACCTGCGTAATCAACACTCGTTTTCCTTTGACCATGTCGTCCACTATAAGTCCCCTCCGGTTTATTTAGTCGTTCATCTACAATGGTATAATTACATGCAGCATTCAATCGCGAAAGGAAGGGTCTGATGGAAAGTCGCTGTTGTATCTCCGTAGCAGGGCGGCCGCATCGTTTTTCATGATATATACTTTCCCGCGAATTCGTTTTACCTCACCGGGTTCGATCCCCCCGATGTGTGGATCATTATGGATACAGGTTAATACACCTTGGAAGAGCTCGTGTGTCGGCTCCCAGGCAGTCGCCAAAATCATGGTATCGTCCGCCGAAAAACATCCGATTAATCCGTTCGTCGGGCGGGTACGACTGATCGGACGTGGATTCACATCGTCGGAGCTGATGCTCTTGGGTACGTAAACCTGTTCGGGAGTATAGTAGCCTTTCGTTTCACGGTACGTCGATGGGAGCAGCGTCAATCCGTCTTCGGTAAAAATGAAGCATTTCTTGAAGTAATCGGATTGGGTCAAGCCCGTGAAGCTTCCCACGTGCAGACATGCCGTTTGTGCCCATTCCAAATCGATGGCTTTTTCACCATCGTTTGAAATCTTCACTGCAAAATCGAGCCCATCTTTGTCTACCCGAACAACGTGTTCAACAGTGATGTGTTCCCCCACTTCGCTCAAGAGATGTAGTTCGATATCGCTAGTCTTGGAGTGAATAATTCTCGCTTTTTGTTGAATTACAGTATCCTTCCAACTTTGATTCGTACTTCCGGAGCGACAAAAAGCTTCTGGGTAGGTCATTTCCAATTGGCCACTGGGCAACATGGGATGTTGGACTGTAAGACGCCCGACAAGCCAAGGCACGCCTGGATTGCCGACGTCTTCCGAACGCCAGGAAAGGGACATTTCGTCGGAGCCCAATGCGGATGGAATATAGCCGATTAGCATGAGAATTAGAAATAGTCTATTCATCAAACGACCCCTTTCATCGTTTAGAAAAGAAATACGAACTAGTCCATCAATTATCGTAGGTCTGTTGTCCCAGCTGGTCTTGTCGAATGCGCACGTTTTCGATTCGGAAATTCCGGTAGTCCTCTTCGGGCACTTCGTCCAGCGTTTTCAGGAAGGCAACGAGATTCGGGATATCGGCTTCGGTCAGGTTCATGGTGAGGTACGCGGGGTCAGGATTTCGAAGCGTACCCGCTTTGGCCATTTCGCTGATTTTGATTTTATGGCGTATGACGTCTTCCAGGGTCGCGTGGGAACCGTCGTGATTATACGGTGAGGTCTTGGTCACGTTTCGCAGGCCGGGGGTCTTGAAAACGCCCACATTTTCATCTGAGACATCGATGGAATAGCGTCCCAGATCGATACCCTCTGTCGAACTCGCGTCAATTTTAGCAAACGCACCCTCTCCATGCTCCGCATCGTAAGCGGTCTGCGCGGTTCCGGAATTGTGAAATAGTCCATCGGTAAATTTGGGCGGCACATGGCAGGCGATACAGTTTCCGATATTGTCTTCCACATCTGCGGAGGAGGTGGAATAGGTGGCTTCGATCCGAATGAATGTTTTGTATCCCTGGTAGGCGACTTCGTCATAGATATTCGGGAAACGAATGGATACGCGACTTTCCTGGTTGGTGATGCGCCCGATGATGCGCCCGGAGAGTGCCTGGGGCGTGTCGCCCTGACCCGCAAGCCCCTCGTTGAATCGATTCAGGAAGGCGAGCGCATCGTAGGCCGAGGTGTTCGTGGTCTGCAACGTTTCCAGGTAGGCAATCAGGCTGTCGATCACGGCCTGAATGGCGACTTCCTGATTGACGGTATTGATATCCACGCCCATGGCCGCGTTGAACTGCTCGATGTAGGTGCCGTCCGCGAAAACATCTTCGCCTTGATCGGTGAATAACAGGGCGTGAATCTGATTGAGCGAGTACTCTTCCGAGCCTGCTTCCCACCCAAAGTGCAGCGAGGTCAGTTTCGCCTTCAGGAAGGCATCGAGATCCGTATAGCGTCCGTCCGCGTTGAACGAGGTCTGAATGGTTGCATCCTGCAAGTTTGGGGTATTGCGTTTGGTGGTTAGTTTACCGCCCGTGGAGTTGGCCGGAATCACGGACAAATCACGGACATCTGCGAACATTTGTTTGTCGTTGGATACGAAGGGAGGTACGTGGCAGGAGCGGCAACTGGTGGCGAGATTGGCTCCGGCATTGCTCATGCGCGAATCGTAGTAAAGGCGACCGCCCAGTTTCGCTTTGGGTTCCAGCTTGAAGATGACCCGGCGCACGATGTCCTGTTCGGTCTCGGCAGTTTCTGCGGTACCGACTGCGCCGAAGCTCGCGATCACGTACGCTAACAGATGCAAACAAACAAACTTCATGTGCTCTCCTTAGTATCGTTCCCAAAAAAGAAAACGGATACCTCAAGCTAGCACCCTGAGGTATCCGAATCAAAGGTAGGTCTTGAATTTAGCTGGAGAAAGTAAAGTCGATCGAACCCGAACCGTCATCCGCGATGGTGACCGTCCCAGTCTGTTCATCGAGCTTCTCATGCCAGGCAACGACTTCGTATTCGCCGGCGGGCAATCCGGAGATGGAGAAATTACCATCAGCATCGGAGACTGCGAAGTAGGGATGGTCCATGGCAAAAACGTAACCCGTCATCCAGGGATGCAGGTCGCATTTCATGCGAATTTTCATCTCGGCTTTCTTGAAGGTTTTCTTACGCGGCGGTGAACCGACGGGTTGACCGTAGTTCATCGCTTTGTTCTTACGTGCGATACCGCGGACGTTGTGGGTGGTTTCGTCGCTGTTGCGAATTTCCAGAGATTGACCCGCTTGAAGGCCGAGTACGTGAGGCACGTAGGCACATCCAACCTGATCGAGCACGACCGGTGCTGCCGGGGCGGGATAATCGCCTTCGGGAGGATTCTTGATGTAAAGGAATACGTTGGCCAGAGCACCATCGGCGGAAACCACAACGGTTTCGGACAACAGCGGCTCGCCGTCGTGCATCGCGGTACACTTTGCATCGCCTTCGGTATCAATTACGGTGGCTTCAGGAGGTGTGCCGGAGAAGCTGATTTTTCCTGCAAGTCCGTCTCCTGATGCTGACGCGGTTTCAGTTGCCGCAGGAGCGTCGCCGCCGTCAGCCGGAGCTTCTTCGGAGTCGCCGCCGCAACCGGCGAATACGAGCGCGCCGCAGAGTGCGAGAGAACTTACACGGAGCCAAGGAAATACTTTTGATGTGTTCATGATT
>JAYGCN010000100.1:0-21804 GCA_046583315.1 Candidatus Hydrogenedentota bacterium | reverse complement strand
TATCCGCCGCCGTGATGGTCCGGGCAATCGCCTGGAAACCACGTTGCGCGATAATCATATTACTAAATTCGGTAGCCAAATCAACGTTGGAAGATTCGAGCACCCCGCCACTGATGGAGCCACGCCCACCGGTATTGGAGGTACCGATCTGAGCCAATCCAGATGACGGCGTTTCCACGAACTGATTGTTACCGATACGCGCCAACCCACCCAGGTTTGAGAAGGTCGCCAGAGCCACCTGGCCCAAGGTCCGGGTCAATCCATTCGTGAATATACCAGTGATCAAGCCGTTCTCGCCAATCGTATAATCCTGCAATACGCCACGCGGGAACCCGTCCTGGGTCGGGTTGGTGATATCCGTACCGCCCGAAAGCTCCGTCACACTCGAAAAATTAATTTCGAATTCCATCGGCGTGTCCGGAATACTGGGTCCCGGAAACAATGACAAGGGAATGGATATATTCTCTGTACCCGCAGCCGACGCTGTAAAAACGTTCGCTCCGTCAACACTACCGATGGCGTGCAACGACCCATCCGAATTGAACAAAAGGGCACCGGCATCGGGCACGGAAACTTGCACTTCCTGACCTTCGAATTCAGCCCTGTATTCCCATGCATTGTACAGCGTACCGCCATCATCGATCTGATCGACTTTGGTGAATATCAGATCGATATCGCGTGCAACACCAAGACTGTCGTAGGCACGAATCGTGCGCGTAACCACCGTCGCAAGCACCGGCGGAACTGCCAAGGGATCAGCCGACTCGGCTTCAGCGGATAAATTACCCACCAAATTCGTAATCGTCGTCGCCTGCACGATTGATTGACCACCCACCGGAATCTGGATGTTGCCTACCGCGCCGTTCGTGTTTATTGCACCGGTTATATCGGCACTATAGCCCTGCACAAAAAATCCCGTGGCTGAATCTTCAAGGAACCCATTCGTGCTCAGCCCAAACGACCCATCGCGGGTAAACGTTGCGCCGGCACCGTTGCTCAGAATGAAGAATCTGTTGCCTTGTATCGCGAGATCGGAAGCGTTACCCGTTGAGGCAAGTGAGCCTTGCGTGTGATCGATATCAATGCTGCTGATTCGAACACCCAGGCCAATTTGCTGCGGATTCGTACTGCCCAGACTACCCACCGGAGGACTCCCCCCGGACAGGGTCTGGCTGAACAGATCCTGAAACAAGACGCGCGCGCCACGGTAACCCGTCGTGTTCACGTTTGCAATGTTGTTGGCAATCACGTTGAGCTTGCGTTGAAACGCTTGCAAGCCCGTCACTGCCGTAAATAACGCACTACTCATAATGTATTCTCCTGCTATGTTGAGGCGACTTCTGTCAGTCCATCGCCTGAAGGTCTCTCCCAAAGGAGTCCGACCCATTAACCATTTATTTACGACGAAGGTTCATCCTTCGCCACAACCACTACTGAATCGATATTTGTGAATACCGTGTTCGCCTGTTCATGAGGCTCCATCACGGTAATCACCGTTCGGTTCGGCACGCCGACAATCAAGGCAAGCCTATCCATAAGAATAAGGGACTCTTTGGCCCCTTTGGCCATGGCATCATCCGTAGACCGCGCGATCCGGGCAACATCCTGCTGCGTGAGCTGAATGTTGCGTGCGTCCAGACGTTGTTGCGCGTGTACCGAGAAACGCATTCCACCCGCAGCCGCCACCTCTGCCTGAAACACGCCCTCAAAAGAAGGGTTGCCTCCTGCAGAAGACCCTGCAACTGAGTCAGGCCGAATTCGTATGTCCGAGACAGGATTTATCTCCATACTCAGACCTCAGTCTCAGTCTCGGTTTCAACCTCTGGTGCAGCATTCTCCACCCGAATGACACCCGCCATGGACATGAATTCCCCGTCCACCGTCAGCACAACCAGACTACCGTCCAGGTGAATCCCTTCAACCATTCCGCTTTGAAGTTGACCATTGATATCAATCCCTTCAACATACTTGCCAAGCATCTGACTGTCCGAAATAAAATTCAGCTGGTCCACGTTCCCGCTCAACTTGACAAAGCTGTCATTCAGGTTGGTTTGTGCTTCCAGCGACGAAAACTGCGCCAACTGCGCTAGCATATCGCCGTTGTTCATCGGCTCCAACGGATCCTGATTCTGCATTTGCAGCACCAGCAATTGAAGGAACGCGTCCTTATCAAGCGTAGCGCCTGAAACGGTGCGGCCGTCATCGCCATCCGAAGCCACGGCATCCGAGACCATCAAATCAGCCAAAGGCGATGTGTCACGCGCGACAATCCCTTGGCGCGCCGCAGCCACTGTCGCCAGCTGCTTGGAAACCTGTGCCCGCGCATCGGATGTAGGGTTCAATTGCCCCTGCCCGTTGTTGCGAACACCAATTAGTGCATTCATCATTTCTCCTTTCCATTTAGTGTGCTTTAGAAGCATCGTTGAATGTTACGCGAGCATATCGAGATCACCGTCATGAGACCGTGACCTTGCATGCTTATCCGCACCATCCGATTCACCAAATTCATCTTCGTTCTCAGAGAGCATTTCTCCCGAGAGATTTGCCGCCGAGCCCTGCTGCCGATGCGCCTGTGATTGAGCCAACGAACTGCCCATATCGGACATCGATCCGTTGTGCACCGTCACTTTGGAAACATCAACACCGTCTCGCGACAGAACATCCTTCAATCCGGATAATTGCGACTCCAGCACATCGCGAACCAATGCATTCGCCGCACTCACCACGATTTCAATAGAGTCGCCGATCGTCTTCACTGCGATATGCAGTTCGCCAAGCGATCGCGGTACCAGTCGAATCTGAATCGACTCCTCCTGGCTGCCCAGCAAGTGTTTGACACTACGTATCGTAAAGTCACCAACCGTTCGAATGGTCGGGGCTTCGGACTGCGGCGATAGCTGCAGTGTAGCCTGCGTCTCGCGCGACCCGCTGCTCTCAATCGATGCCGGAACCACGATGGTCGCCGGTGTAAGCAAAGGCGTCTCCGCCTTCATACCGGCATTCTTCACCGCTTCCGAGACAAGCTCACCGGAAATCGGCAAGGATTCACCAAAGCCCGGCTTTCCCGTCAATGTCGTTGCCAATTCACTCACCTTCCGACCAGGCACCAGATCCTTCGGTTGCTGCTCGTCCGCCTTCGATTCGGATTTACCAGTCGCTCCAAACGCTGCGGCAAGCTCCGTCAACTTCGCCAACGCGATTCGTGCTGGAAGCGGATCAACGGGTCGAAGTGTCTCCTTCTCAGGAGCCTTCGCGAGTTGAGCCGCTACCTCAGCCTTCTCGGGTTGCGGTTTCGCGGAAGTTGCATCAGGTTTCGCATCAACCACCGCTGCCTCGACGATCTTGGCCGTAGTCGCCACCTTGAGCACAGCGACTTTTTCGGCCTGACGAGGGACCTCTTTCAAAGGCATGCCGATAATCGCCTGATCAACCTCAGGTAAATCAACATCGATATCAACATCCACTTCTTCAGCGCTCACCTCTTCGCCGTCAACGGGAGTCTCTTCAACTTCGACGACAACGTCTTCCGAATCAGAAACGACTTCTTGCTGGTTTTGCTGTAATGCCTGGAATCCCTCGAGGAGTTTCATGAACACCTTGGAGAATCCCAGTGTATCTGCGTCGCCATCAGCATTCGTTCCGTTCGGCATTTCAAGCGAATCGACGGACGGCGTTACAGACGTGGGTAGTATAATTTCTTGCACATTTTTCACCTCCTTCCAGAGTAATTTCCTACGGTCGCTACACGATACAGCGATACCGTTAAGGTCGAATCAGAGAAAACCAGTGAGCCGTAAACACAGCTCACGCGGGGGGGCAACTACAAAAAGGGTCGGCACTCGGATCAGAGCGAATCGAGTGTGCCTACTAGATGGCTTCCAAAAATGCGGAAGCCCTAAAACGTCTTAGTACTTGCTTTCTTGAAGAATCTGCAAGATAAGTGAACGATGCTGCAAATCACTCATCGCATCCAGAATCTTGCCTTTGGAACGCTCACTAATGAGTGGCAACAATCGTGCGGCCTGTTCCGGCGTCATGGACTCGAGCTCGACCGCCGCGTTATCCGCTTTCATGGAGGACAAGGTCTTGGCCACCTCGGCAATGCCTGCCTCCTGTTGCGCGTCCAGCGTATCCATGTTCGCACTCACGGCCTCCTGTATCGCTTTGACTTCGGCAAGGGTCGCCGACAAGTCCGACTCGCGAAGCGTCAATAACTCCTCGCGCTTCTGAAGATCCGCTTCCACCGCTCTCAAGCGATCCCGTTCTTCGTTCAACGACTGGACCAGCGCGGTCGCCGGATCCGGCTCATCGGCTTCGAGTGACGGTTCGCGCCCAAGCAGCGTGTCGATGGATGCCTTGTTCAGGTAACCCGACACCGCCATGGGAACCACCACGGCCAGCATAAAGACGGCAACGAGCGCCACGAGTGTCGCAATGATCTTTTTCATACCCACTATCCTTTCTTGACAGATGCGCGACTTGCAGCAGCGCGCATGGAAGCCGTCTCATCCATCGCGAGACGTTCCTGCCGTTTTACTTCATGGTCAACCGATACCTGTGACTTTTCCGCCAGCGTTTCCATCATTTTACGCAATTTGGCGGACTCATGCATATCCACACGACTGCCCTCGGCAACTTCCTTCAACTCATGTATTACAGCATCCTGCTCCACGATTCGGGTCGCAAGATAACGTTCATATCGATATCGGCTACGTTGTTGGTCCAGGTTAATCACTTCGCCTTTTGCAACTGCTGCACTGGATAACATCGCTATCTGGGTACGTTGCAGATTACCACGCTCTGATTCAGCCGTATTCACCTGTCGCAACGCTGTCGCATAAACCTGCGCCTTCAAATTCTCCTGTCGCCGTCGTAATTCGCAGAGGTCCTGAAATCGTTTCGTTTGTCGTTTGGCCTTCATGATTCACCTATCCCGCCAGAATCTGTTGAAGACGTTGCTCAATGTTTTCCATACTGAAGGAATCCGACAAACCCTGTCGAAGATAGTCGTTAATTCGTGGCACCAGCCGAATCGCCCGATCAATCTCGGGATTACTGCCCTGCACATACGCCCCGATGTTGATCAAATCCTCCGCGTCCCGATGGGTCGCCATCAACAATCGAAGTTCGTTCGCGAGTTGCCGATGCGAATCGGAAGTCACATCGATCATGACCCGGCTAATGCTCTCCAGCACATCCACGGCCGGAAAATGGCCGCGCGTTGCCAAATCACGCGACAAAACCAGGTGACCGTCCAGAATGCTGCGCACCGAATCCCCTATCGGATCGTTAAAATCGTCGCCCTCAACCAGTACCGCGTAAAAACCCGTGATACTCCCTTTTTCCGTCGAACCCGGACGCTCCATCAATTTTGGCAGCACCGAGAATACCGACGGTGGATAGCCCTTGGTTGTCGGCGGCTCTCCGATGGCCAGGCCAATCTCCCGTTGCGCCATCGCGAAACGTGTGACCGAATCCATCATCAACATGACATGCGCACCGCGATCCCGAAAGTATTCCGCCACGGCCGTTGCCAGATACGCCCCGTTTACGCGCATCAAGGCCGGCTCATCAGAAGTCGCAACGATCACTACGGAATTCTTGAGCCCCTCTTCACCCAGATCTCCTTCAATAAAGTCCAATACCTCACGACCGCGCGCGCCTATCAGCGCAATTACATTCACGTCCGCATCTGTATTCCGCGCGATCATACTGATTAATTTACTTTTCCCCACGCCGCTGCCGGACATGATGCCCATGCGCTGTCCGCGACCGCAGGTCATGAAGGAATCAATCGACCGTACACCTGTCGTAATCGGGTCTACAATCCGCGTGCGCTCCATCGCGCCAGGAGGAGCTGCTACAATCGACAAAGGGGTTCCGCCCAGGAGCGGAGGACCGCCATCCATGGGATCGCCAACACCATTCAACACACGGCCCAGTAATTCCGTACTTCCCGTCACATGCAGCGGCGCGTGCGTCGGCACCAGCACATCGCCGGGTCCGATGCCGCGACTGTCATCCAGCGGCATCAATAAAATTCGTTCGTCCCGAAAACCTACTACCTCCACAGAGATATTGAGATGAGACGAAGACGAGCGAATCGTGCAAAAATCACCGACACGCATCGGAGGGCCCGTCGCCTCAATCGTAAGCCCCACGACGTCTCGCACGCGTCCATAGATGGGCATCGTATCAAGGGATGCCAGCGACTCCGCATAGGCCGCGAGTCTAGTCATCGCCCTCGCCTTCAGCGCCCGTATCGTTCAGGCCATCAATGACTTCGTTCAGTTGTGCAGAAAGCTGCGCATCGACGTACAGGGCGTCCGATTCGGCCACACATCCGCCACTCTCAATCGAGTCATCCGCAATAATTTCCAGGTGCGTAATGCGCGAAAACCGTTCCCGTAATTCCGATTCCGTCGCATGAACACGGTCCAAATCCGAGGGATTCACACGTACCCGAATCCGTTCTTCCATGCTCAAGCGTTCGACGGCACCTTGAACCATCTCATTGACGAGTTCCGACGACGTAGCCAGTTCTCTTCCTAATATTTTTGTGGCCACCAGATGACCAAGCGCGACCACTTGGGATTCAATATCTTTAACGTAAGTAGCGCGATGGTCTTTCAGTTGCTGGGCCACTTCGCCAATCATTTCAGAGGCCTGCCCGACAGATTCAGCAAATTGTTGTTCCCCCTTGGCAATCCCGCGACGCAATCCTTCGGCATAGGCTTCTTCGACAAGCACTTCCGCTTGAGCCCGCGCCTCCGCCAAGATGGCCGCCGGATCCACATAACTGCCGCCACTGAGATCGTCCGGATTCATTGGCTCCTGAGGCGTTCGGACGTAATTGAGAATCCGATCCTCTTCGGTCTCGTAGGATTTGATTATCTTATGCATAAATTACCCGGCAAAGCCTCCGTCATGCTTACACCACAATTTCATCGCCGCCACCACTGCCACGACCTGAAATAATCAATTCACCCGCTTCCTCAAGAACACGAATCACGCCAACAATTTTTTGCTGCGCTTCTTCGACATATTTCAAACGCACAGGACCCATGAAATCGATTTCCTCAATAATCATTTCCCGTGCACGTTCGGACATATTATGTAATACTTTAGCGCGAACATCATCATTCGCCGCCTTAAGGGCCAGTGCGAGATCTTTCGACTCGATTTCACGCAAGACCTTCTGAATTCCGCCATCCTCCACGAAAACAAGGTCGTCGAAGGTAAACATCAACCTCGATATTTCTTCTGCAAGGTCGGGATCCTCTTCTTCCAACTGGCCCATAATCGATTTTTCCGCTGAACGATCAATGCTGTTCAAAATCTCAGCAACTTCCTTCACGCCACCCGCGAATGTAAAGCCCTGGGTAAATACCGAAGCCATTTTGCGTTCCAGCACGCGCTCCACCTCGCGCACGACTTCGGGTGGAGTGCGCTCCATCGTCGCGATGCGTCGAACCACATCCGCTTGCACTTCCGACGACAGCGCGGACAATACCAAGGCCGAGGTCTGTCGAGGCAAATGGGCCAATATCAGCGAAATGGTTTGCGGGTGCTCATCCTGTATGAATGTCACGATTTGACCGGCATCCGCACGTTTCAAAAATTCGAAGGGGATATCCTGAAGGCTGCTCTGCAAGCGCGTCAGAATTTCAACGGTGCGTTGCGATCCAAAAGCCTTCTCCAGAAGCCCTCGGGCATAATCCAGACCCCCAGTCGTCATGACCTTGTTCGCTACGGCCAATTCGTAGAACTCATCCATGACACCGTTGCGAATATCGGGATCAACATTTTCAACCTCGGAAAGGCTTAAGGTGATATCCTCGATCTCATTATCACGCATCGTAGCCAGAATCTTGCTTGCGCGGTCCCCGCCCATACAGGCCAGGAAAACCGCGACCTTCCTCTTGCCCGACATTTCAAAAAGATCCGGCTTATTTTCTCTCGGACTCATAAATACAAACTACCTCGACTAGTCATCTTCCGCTATCCAGGTACGCAACAACGCCGCCACGGTTTCGGGTTCTTCGTTCGAAAGTCGTTCGACCTCCGTTGCGATATCCTGCTTATGCTGCTCCTCAGCCGACATCGTCGGCATTTCGATAACTTCTTCCACTTCGGCCGTAGGCAATACCATCGCACGGCGAATGAATACACGCAACAATACGAAGGCAACAATAATCAGCAATATCTGAACCGCTTGCCACAACTGGGGATTCTGCAGTATCGAACTCGTCGGGATGGTTGATGCCAGTGAGGTCACCACCTGAAATTGCTGATCAATCACGATGACATCCGTCACGGTCGTCCCATCGCCCACGGCATGCGCAATACTCTGAGCATATTCATCCAGCTTGGACTGAGTCAGCGGGACATAGATTCGCTCGCCGCCTTCTTCTTCGGGCTCATCCCACGTGCCCTCAATAAACGCAGTCACTAAATGCTTCGTCACCCGCCCCGGTTCCTGCGAGGTGTTCGTTACAGTACGCGGAACATCCAAATTCTCGATAATCGTAGTCTCTGTGCTACTCGTCACCGTTCCGCCACCATCCAATAGATCGATCGGGACATTGGCAATGGCACCCGGAGCACCGCCCGAAGCACCTTCGGTCGTCGTGCTTTCCACAGTGGTTTCCATCGTGCTGATCGGTTGGCTCGTTTCGAGCGTCGTCTTCTGAACATCTTCGGTCGACCAGTCCATCGTCGCACTGACACGAATAATCGCGTTGATGCCGGCCTGCTTAAACATCGACTCAATACTTTTGGCCCGCTGCGTTTCCCAATTTACCCTGGCTTCCAGATGACTACTCGCCATCGCCGCGAAGGTATCCTCAATGGGCATGTGAATCAAATTGGCTTGGGTATCTGTGATGGTAACATTGTTCTGAGAAAGATTCGCGCCGCCATAGGTGGTGATGATCCCGAGAACGGCCTTCTTTTGACTGGCCAGAAGCGGCCCGCCCAAAATGTCCAATGTAACGGCAGCATACGATGATTGCTGCTGCCCCGAAAATAGACGTTCCGGTGCCTCGCGAATGAATACACTGGAGTTTCGCACGAAATCGAACTGGTTCAACTGCCGTTGAAGCTCACCATTCACGGCACGCTGATACTGCACTTTTTGTTGAAAATTGTTAGACATCAAGTCGCGTGTGTTAAACAGCTCGAATCCAGGAACGACCCCTTGCGAACGCGGCAGATCCATGCCTATCAGGCCTACCTTTGCATCCGAAACAAGGTCGGCGGGAATCTCTATAGAACGACCGCCGCCGCTCAGACGATACGGGATACCCTCATCGGCAAGCCAGGCCGCCATTTCGCCGGCCTCATCACGTTCCAGACCATTATAGGCCAAAGTATATTGGGGTTGAGCACCCATGAAGATGGCCCCGCTAAACAAGGCAAGGGTCAACAGTGCAGACAACGTTATCTGCACGCGAGCGTTTACCGACAAACGCTTCCAGGCTTCATTGATGCCGGTCACGAGTTGTCGCAGAAACTCATTCACAGCAATTACTCCATACGTTTAGCACAACGGAATCAGACGCACCAATCGCGTCCACAGTCCCCAAAAGGACCGTTCCACTACAACGTAAAAATAACACCCGGTATTCAATTATCAACTCCGCACTACACCGTCCGCGCGAACCGCACGACCGATTGGGCGCGTAAACAGTACCCGCCCGATGACTAAAAAATTTATACCAGGTGATTCAACTATAACGACACGACAAAACGCCGTATCTATACTTGCATCCGCATTACTTCTTCGTATGCGGCAACAATCTTGTTACGAACCGCCATCATCGTTTGAAACGAAACGTCGGCTTTTTCAATCGCGACCATCGCCTGCGTCACGTCCTTAATTTCACCGGACACCAATTTCTGAATGGTATCGTCCGCCTCAACCTGAAGACGCTGCACTTCCGACAACGACTCCGTGAGCACATACTTAAACGAAGTCCCGCCCGCCTTATCCGCTGACGGAGACGGTTGCAACACAGTCGGATCCACACGACGCACCTGTTGCGCAGTTATTTTCGGAATCTCAAACTGATTTGCCATGGTTTACTTTCACTTCGTTTGCGCTTAGGCCTGTATAATTTCCAGCGCCTTCGCCCCCATTCGCTTACTCGATGTTATCACATCGATGTTCGCTTCATAGGCGCGTTGCGCTGATAGCATATTTATCATCTCGACCGACAAGTTCACATTCGGGTACGACACGATGCCATTCTCATTCGCGTCAGGGTGCCCCGGATTGTACACCTCACGAAACGGCGAGCTGTCATCCAGGATTTTCGACACCATGACACCAAATCTGTCTGCATTAAACTGTTGACCAAGGCTTGTGCCCTTGAACACCGCCAACTGCCTGCGAAACGGTCCACCTTCAGGCGTTCGCGTCGTTTCAGCGTTCGCAATGTTGTTCGCAATGATGTTCATGCGGATATGTTGCGCACGAATCCCACCAACTGCGATGTCTGTTGCTGATATATTATCCAACATTATTATTACCTTAGCGTGTGTTTGTCAACATATATTTTGTCATTTGGAACTGTTTTGCCAAAATACTTGCATAAAGTGAGTATTTTCGGGTGTTTTTCGACAAAGCAGCGATTTCCATCTCCAACTCTACCTTATTTCCATCATTTGTCGACGTTGACCGGAATCGGTGCGTCCTTGGAGTCCCAAACTCACGCTGCAGGTGCTGAGGTCGCGTACTGCGGAGTGAAATACGGCCTCGACCACCTATTGCGCTACGTAAGGTCCCCTGAAAGTCCAGCTTTACAGGGGTATATCCCGGTGTGTCGGCATTGGCGATGTTATTGGCGATAATGCGATGGTTGTCCTGCGCGACCCCCATGGCACTGGCCAATAAATCCACCGTGCTGACACCCGAAAAAACACTCATAACACGTCTCCATCTGATATAAATTTTTTAGTCGGGTATGTAAAGCAACATGCGTGCCAGCGCGGATATTGAAGGAAAAGGCCCAAAATACGTGAATCGTCCTAACAAATAGGCTCTCTCGACCGCTACATTTTTGCCGGACAGGGCAAATCTTACCAGCCTAATACCCGAGCGCGACGCCGTCCTTGCGAGGATCGGATGCTCCGAGTAATACGCCGGACTCTGGATGAACCATAATCGCCTGTGCGCCACCCATCTGCACGTAGCTACCAGGTTTCGTATCGTGCCCCATCTTCGCCAATCCCTTGAATACCGATTCTGGCGTGCCGGACTCCAGCCGCACGGTCAATCCGCCTGTGTGCCGGAAACGTGGTATCTCGGCGGCCTCCTGAATGGTGAACCCGTGATCGATGTGACTCAGCAGAAACTGTACGTGCCCCTGCGGCTGCATCGATCCCCCCATCAGGCCGTAGGACATATACAAGTCTCCATCTTTGGTGACCATGCCCGGAATAATCGTGTGAAACGGTCGGACACCCGGCGCGTACTCATTGAAATGGCCTTCTTCGAGCGTAAACCCGTTGCCGCGATTCTGTAACGGAATCCCGGTACTTCCTCCCACGATGCCAGTGCCAAAAGGTCCGAACAAGGAGTTGATGAACGAACACGCGTTGCCCTCGGAATCCACCACCGTCATGTATGCGGTGTCGCCGTTCTTGGGAGTGCCGGGATCAACTTCTTTCGCCGCCTTCTTCGGATTGATCAGCGCGCGTCGTTCCGCCGCATAGTCATCGGACAACAAGGCCTCCACCGGAATATCGCCGCGCGCGGGATCGCCGAAAAATTTCTTGATGTCCGCGTAGGCCAATTTCTTTGCCTCGATCAGTAGATGCAGATACTCCGGCGAATTGTAGTCCATCGAAGGCAAATCAAAACCTTCCAGAATATTCAGCATCAACAGCGTCGCGGAACCCTGACCACTCGGCGGACACTGATACACATTGAAGCCGCGGTAATTTACGCTTACCGGTTCGGTCCAATCCCCCACGTGTTCACTGAAATCGTCCAGCGTGAAAAATCCACCAGACTCGTTAGAATAGCGCACGATTTCTTCCGCGATTGGTCCTTTGTAAAACGCATCGCGCCCGCCATCCGCGATCAACTGCAACGAATCCGCCAACGCGTCATCCACAAAAATCGAACCCGCCTTGGGAGCCTTGCCGTCCACCAACTTCAGTTTCATCGCCCATTCATCGCGCCGCAATTTCGAGACCTGCGTGCCCCACACCGTCGCAACGACCTCATGCACGGGGTGTCCCTCACGCGCATGCCGAATCGCCGGCTTCAATACTTCGCTCAGACTCAACTTCCCGAAGCGTTCCAGTCCGGCCGCATACGCATCCACGGCACCCGGCACTGTGACGGCCTCCCAACTCCCTCCGTCTATCTTCTTCTCTTCTTTCTCATCAAAATACACGCGACTCAAACCCTTCGGAGAACGTCCACTACCGTCATACGAATACACCTTCTTCGTCTTGGCATCGTAATAGAGAAAAAATGCATCGCCCCCGATACCGATCATCGCCGGCTCAACGACACCCAAGGTTGCCGCCACAGCCACGGCCGCATCCATCGCCGTGCCACCCTGTTGCAGAATTTCCAGACCCACCTGCGTGGCCAGATAATGCGAACTCGCCACCATACCCTTCCGCGCCATCGCCATCGAACGTCCCGCGCGATGGGGGTCCGAAATCACCGTTTTCTCAGGCGTATCCTTTTTTTTCTTCTTGGCCGCCGCCGCTTCATTGTCACCCGACATAATCACCGTCAATACTCCCGCCAATCCGATTCGCAATCCACGAAATAATCCATCCAGCATAGTCCTGACACCTCTCACGAAATTTTCCAACACCCCCATTGTGCAACAGTCATACAGCAGAAACAAAAAAGGCCCAGAGCGATTGCTCCGGGCCGTGATTTGCACGATATCTTACTCTAGACTAGTTAATATTAAGAGGCTTCCGGTTCTTCATACTGAACTTCGATATAGTCCGCCGTAATCGAACCATCTATCTCGCAGATTCCTTCAACCCTCACGAACTGACCCTCGTTCAGGCCCATGAATTCACCGTCGAGGGACATCGTTGCCCCGAACTCATCGATCACGATAATGTAGGACGCGTCTTCCGTTGGATACACATCCCGGGCACCATCCAACTGAATCCATTTCGGGTCACCTTCTTGACTCAGGTCGGTAATCTCCCCTTCATCCTCAACGAGCGCAGAAGTCAAGTTCACGATTGCTCGCAATTGAGGTGTCAACACGTATCGGAGAGGATCCGAGGAGGGATTCACTGTCACGTGTATATCACCGACGTTGAAATCAATGAGAATGAGCGTCTCACCGCCCGCGTCAAGCGTGAAATTTTGCGATACAAACATCCGCCCGTTCGCCGTAATATGAACTTCGTCGGTCGGATCTGCACCGTCAACCGCGATGCAGGCATGGTCATAATAGATTGCCATTTTTGTGTACTTGCCACCGTGGATATCAAGCGTATCGATGATTCTCGTCATGCCGTTCAAGTCCATGAGGTCGACATATATTCCGCACAGGGTCGAATCTTCTTCACACCCTTCCGGGTGCGTTCCGTCGGTACACCCTTCCTCGTCCGTTCCGTTGTAGACTTCAATCCAGCCATCACCCTCTTCGACTTCTTCGTCGGTATGATCCTCAACAGGCCCGACTTCCTCGTCATCATCACCGGCATGGTGCATCGTGATTTTCGTGATATGCAGAACGAGCGAATCGATATCTCCGGGCGGCACGACATCGCCCTCAACACCTCTGGAAACAAACCCGCCGTCTGACGCGAAATCCGTACCCAGAACCGATCCCGATATTCCAATAGTGGCCCGATTATCCGCGGCCGTACCGCCGCCGCCACCACCTCCGCAGGCCGCCAGCATCAATGAACATGTAAACAATGCCATACAAACCGACCCGACCCTTCCCCAAGACTCTTTTTTCATTGTACTTCTCCCTAAATCTAGTTATAGTCAACAATAAACTCCATAGATTTTAACATAAAATCATGTAAATTGTTGTCAATTAGTTAAGTACCGCCTAATTACACTCCGTTACCCCGTATAGCCCATATTGAATCAATATTTTTGCAGAATAACTTCAGTCTATTAGGAGGTTTATGAAGATTACCACGATTGCACGCCGCCTCAGTAAAGCTGCAAACGACCTCACCTTTTCACCGCCGGTCACCCATATTTACAACCCGCTCAGCTACGCGCGCCGTTCGAACGAGTTATATATAGATACCTTCGCACAAACACCCAAAGAAGTCCTCTTCCTTGGAATGAACCCCGGCCCATTCGGCATGGCTCAGACCGGTGTGCCTTTCGGCGAAGTATCCCTGGTACGCGACTGGATGGGCATCGAAGCCAAGGTGGATCGCCCTGACGACGAACATCCCAAACGCCCCATTCAGGGATTCGATTGCACCCGCAGCGAAGTCAGTGGCGCACGACTCTGGGGATGGGCGCGCGATCGATTCGGCACCGCCGACGCATTCTTCGAGCGCTTCTTCGTGTGGAACTATTGTCCGCTGGTGTTCATGACGGAAACCGGGGCCAACTTCACGCCCGATAAACTCCCCAAAGCGGAACAAAAGGAGCTCTTCGACATCTGCGATACCGCATTACGATCGATGGTGAACGAACTGCACCCCAAATGGGTCATCGGCGTAGGCAAATTCGCCGAGAAACGCGCCCTTCATGCCCTGCCCGACTTCACCGGACACATCGGCACCATCCTCCACCCCAGCCCCGCCAGTCCCGCCGCCAACCGAGGCTGGGCCCAAGCCGCAGAGAAGCAGTTGAAAGAAATGGGAATCCTTTAAAAAGAAAAGCGTCCCAAATTCCGCACGGGAATCCGGGACGCTCAATCCGAAAGTTCTTTGGAAAGGGGTCTGGGGCAAACCTTTCTTTCAAGAAAGGTTTGCCCCAGTCGCACTTATATACCCGCGCCGCCTGTTACTTCGAGACAGTGTCCGTTTACGTACGATGCGAGTGGGGATGCCATCAAAACGATACCGCCTGCACCTTCCGAAGGCTGACCCGGACGTCCCAGTGGATTACCCGTTGTCGCGCGACCACGCATGCCTTCCGGAATACCCAGGGAAACTTCCTTATCCCCCACCGTCAATGACGCGCCCTCTTCTTTCGCATTCGTGAGGCGTGTCTCGATAAATCCGAAAGCCACCGCATTGCAGCGAACGCCAAAGCCGCCCCACTCTTTCGCGATGGTTTTCGTCATACCAAGGATGCCCGCTTTACCGGCCGCGTAACTGATCTGGCCCACGTTACCATGCAGACCCGACGTCGAAGAGATATTCACAATGACCCGATTTTCCTGCGGCGATCCATGTTCAGCAATCTCCGCCTTACCGACGTCACGCAAATACGGTGCTGACGCGCGAATCAGACGAAACGGCGCAGTCAAGTGTACATCCAGCGTCGCCAGCCACATTTCATCTGTCATCTTGTGCGACATGCCGTCCCAGGTGTAGCCAGCGTTATTCACGAGCACGTTCAGCTTGCCGTATTTAGCAATCGTTTCTTTCATCAGTGCCTCAGGAAACGCAGGGTCGGTCACGTCGCCGTGAACGCCGATCGCGTCGCCGCCCTTCGAGCGAATTTCTTCCGCCATCGTCATGGTCGGCTCTTCATCGCGATCACTGACGACGACCTTGCCGCCCATCTCCGAAAAAATCTTGCATGCCGCCGCGCCGATTCCGCGTCCGCCACCGGTTACGATAATTACCTGATCATCAAATAAATTGGACATCGATTAAGTTCTCCTACACCGAGTTCAACGTCATTCAGACGCCATTAGAAAGGTTTCATGAGGAGATTAACAAATGGCCCACGCAGATTGCATGCTCAATCTTCGTCGGACTCGCTGTACACCTGATAGATCGATTCGAAGCGATCGATGTTTTCCAGCATCACTTCGACCATCACCGGATCAAAGCGTGTGCCCGAATGTTTCCGAATCTCGTCATGGGCCTGTTCATACGAAAACGCCGCCTTGTACACGCGTTCGGACAGTAGCGCATCGTAATTGTCCGCCAGTGACATGATTCGCGCTTCAATCGGAATTTCAGCCCCCACCAGCCCATTGGGGTACCCCTTGCCGTCGAAGTGTTCATGGTGACACAGAATCACGCGCCGCGCCATGTGGAACAGTTCGAAGTCGCAATACTCCAGCACCGTGTCCAGCGCCTCAGCACCCAAAATCGTATGTTGCGCCATCACTTCGAATTCGGCATCTGTCAGCTTGCCCGCTTTCATCAGCACCCCGTCTGGAATCGCCACCTTTCCGATATCATGCAAGGGTGCTACCAGGAAAATATTTTCGATAAAGCTGTTCGAAATGGCATCACGATAATCGGGATGATCCGCAAGCAAGGCCGCGAGCAACTGACAATAGCCTCGAACCCGATACAAATGACCCCCAGTCTCCGGATCACGCGAGTCCGCCAGATTCGCCAAGGAAAAACTCAGCGCCTGGTGCGCCGCAATCATGTCCCGCGTCGCCGCCTCATCCGTCTCACGCAATCGCTGCGTCAACGCCTTCAAGATTCGTTGGGAAAAATCTGGATTGGTATCCAGAAGAATTTGAAATCCTTCCTCGGTGAGAGCGATGCATCGCACCTTCGAGTCAGTTGTAACCGTGCCCACGCGAGGCTCATTCGCGATCAACGCCATTTCACCAAAGTGGTCCCCGGATTTGAAGGTTCGAATCTTGCGCAAGCCAAGCCCCATCTGTTTATACAACGAGACCTTTCCCGAAGCCAATATATAGAGCGTGTCACCGGCTTCCCCCTCAGAAAAAACGGTTTCATCCATCTCGAACGAAATGGATGTGCAATGGATTGCGATATTCTCCAGAGAATCGATATCCAAATCCCGAAACAATTCACTTGCGGCAAGCAATGTGCTTATCTCAGAAACAGCGTGCGACTCCGTTTTCATCGGCTCAAGACACTCCCCATACGTTTAACTCTAATCGCCGTCCAGGCCTTCAGGCTTTTCCATCGCTTTTATCCACGCGCGAATCAATTTGGCACTCTCTTTATGCACCAATCGTCGCGGCAATTCCGGCATCATAATGCCCGGATCGGTCGACTCAATACGAAAAACCAGGATAGACTCGTCCGGATCGCCCGGAACAATATCGTACAAGAAGCCGCCCGATCCGCGACCCGCTGCCACGGGTGGTTTCATCACGCCCAACTTTATCGGGTCGGTCTCATAATAATCCAGCACGAAACCCGTCGTGCTCGCGGGGCCTTCCAGATTGTGGCAGTGCATACAATTGATCTCCAGCCACGCGCGCGCCCGTCGTTCCAGCGGCGCCGACTCATCATCCCAGCGCGCAACGGCAGAAACCGATTCCATATCATCAGGAAGGCCCGTCAAGTACCCGACCTCGGCCAGTCGCGAAAGTTGATTCTGCGTGCCGTGCGCAAATTCGTAGTCCATGTTCAAATAGCGCGCCTTCGGGCCAATCGGCTCCAACTTGCCCGACTGCTCGTGGCAGCCCTTGCACTGATTGATGTTGGGGACGATGTAGTTGTTCTTCATCGCTTTGCCCGACGCGTCGATCCACTCGGCATCAACGGTCGTGCCCGCGATTTTCAGTTCCGCATCCGTCTGCTCCTCGTTCCACAGATAGACCCAGCCCTTCCAACCCTTCGAACTATGAATCAACAGCCGCGTTTCCAACACACGCTCGCCCAGAGAAGGATCGCGCAGGTCATGCAAATACGAAAAGGTCTTCAGCATCACCGTGCCCACAGGAAAATCCATCACGTCGCGATCATGGTACGCCGCCGACACCCCATCCGGCATCCACACATAACGATACTTCTCCGTGTAATCAGAGAAAAGGGGCGTGATCACATCGAAGGGCTCAACCCCCGAATTCGGCGTCGTCGTTATCCGGCCATCTTCAACAACAAAGAAATTCATCTCCGACAAAAACTTCGCCGGCTTCTTCGCCTCAACATCAATCGAAACAGGCACCATGTCAGCAAAAACGCCTGCCGACAGCACACAAAAAACAGCCAAATTCACTACAAAACGCACAATCATCAAACAGACTCCAACCAGCTCGGAAAAATTTCGGGGAAGAGTCTATTTTAGCACAGAAAGACCGGGTTATTCCCCCTATATGCATGCTGAATTGACGGCACTATTTATCTTGTTCCAGAACGTCTTTTACAGATATTTCGCGCGTTTCGTCTATTTGTTGAGTGCGGTACTCTATCTCTGATAGGTTGAGAATTCCAATCGATACAAGGAAAGGGGTGCATCGGTGTATTCGTATTTTCGCGTATTAAGAAAATATGCCGTATTCAGTGGACGGGCATCAAGAAGAGAATATTGGATGTTCGCCCTCGTCAACGTGATCGTGGTAATTTCGATTCTATTCTTTGAGGGATTCTATCTTGAGCATGAGGAACCCCTCATAGTGGGGTTCTATTATTTGGCGACCTTTCTTCCGGCCTGGGGGGCGACAGTGCGAAGACTTCACGACACGGGCAATAGCGGGTGGTGGATCCTTATCAGTCTAATTCCCCTCATAGGAGCGTTCTTTCTTTTAATAATTTTGGCAGAACCCGGCCATCCCGAAGAAAACAACTATGGCCCGAATCCCTATGCGGTGACTCCTGATGAATCGGTAGCTCAAGAAACATAGGTTCATCCAAATCCTCGCGTTCGAACAAAGTTACCTCAATCCCCCTTAATCCAGTCCTTGCTGAACGTCGCATACTTGATGCTTTTACCCTTTTCCTCGCCACCGTGGGGTACATCAATGAAGTAGCTGTACGAAACATGCAGGTTGCCATCGCTCCCCTCAATAATCGATGGGTAATGGAATCCACCCTGACCCGTTTCGTGCGCTTCGAGGTGGCGTGTGTATTTCCAGGTCTCGCCTTCGTCTTCGGAGAGCGACACCGCCAGCGAATGCCGACCCGACTGCTTGTCGTTGTAGATGCACACCCAGTCGCCATCGCTCATGGTCATCACTTCGAGTCCCGACCCCGGATTAAACAATTCGTCGTGGTCATATACCTTGCTCCAAGTCTCGCCGCGGTCTTTCGACTCAGAAACATGCACACGCTTCGGCGCGGGACCGTTGTCGCGCATGTAGGCGACAATCGTGCCATCCTTCTTTTGCGCAAATGACGGCTGAATATTCCCGCCGCCGACAATCGGCTCGCTATATTTCCAGGTCTTGCCCAGGTCATCGGTAATACCAACCAGCGAAAACGAGAAGCCGTCCGAATACAATCCAACCAGCATGCGCCCGTCATCCAGAATCAACGGATGCGCCCGCGTAAACCAACCCAGCCGCCGCGTCAGCTTATCCTCCGCCTGAGTATTCACATGGTCAATCCAGCGCTGTGTACGTTCGTGAATCTTCGCGTCCCCCATGTACTCCGCCAACTTCTCCTTCACCTTCGCCGGATAATCCCCCTCATGCTTCACATGCATGATCGTCATCACGTCCCACTCCGGCGCACCCTCCGCCATCATGTAATTCGTCGACTTCTTTATTTTCATTAACGCGCTTTCCCACAGATTCGCCTGAATCACCGGCCACAACAACCACAAGGTCTCATTTTGATCGATGATCATCGTGCAATTCGTGTCCGGAAACTCCGGCGTATCCGCCATCTGAAACGGTTCGGTCCACTCCCCCGTAGCCTTCACCCAGCGCGCACCCAAAATCTCCACGTCATCCGATCGCCGCTCTCCCGATCCATGAAACCAGCACACCAACATGTCCCCGTTCGGACACTCCACAATCGCCGACCCATGGTTGTGCCAAGATTCAAGAGGGAAGATGAGTTCGCCCTGAACAGATTCAGCACCGTATGCAAATCCATTCATCAGTAATAACAATCCAGATAACACTCGTGCAATATTCATGCTCAATTTCCAATCAGATTTCAGAGCCTACTGAGACCCTTTGCGTCTTTGCGCCTTTGCGTTAAAATTTTCTACACTCCGAACTGCCGCAGATGATGATTCAGATGCGGCCCCAACAAGCGACTCCACTGCTGCACAGTCATTTTTCCAAAAATCGGATGCGCATTCACCTCATCCGGCGACGACTCAAGTTTCTCCAGGAATCGCGACTGGGCCTCAGTAATCAGTTTCAGCTCCTCGTCGAACGCACCTTCCGCAGGAGGACTCCAAAACCCCGGGGCCTTAATCTTGCCGCCCGGCCACACCTTCAAGACGTTTGAAAATACGTACAACAGAATCGGCGAGAGTACCGGGATAGGCTTGATCTCAAAATCCGTCTCCCCGATCGCCGTCTCATACGACAGCCGCATATGCCGCAACATCTTCGTCGAGTCCATCGTGCCAAACTTCCGCTCCGAATCCACCGTCAGCCCGCTCATTCGATTCGCATAATCCGCTTCACTATCCTTCGCATACGGTAATATAGCCATCACTTTTCTCCAAATTTATTCAGGCACATACAACACCTCGCGACCACGCCCTTGCGCGATCAGCGATACATAAGT
This sequence comes from Candidatus Hydrogenedentota bacterium, assembly GCA_046583315.1. Lineage (GTDB taxonomy): Bacteria > Hydrogenedentota > Hydrogenedentia > Hydrogenedentales > DTSJ01. The sequence continues at coordinate 1,251 of JAYGCN010000100.1, read as the reverse complement.
TTCCAATTCTTCATTCACCGCCGAGTCCGTCAAGTCTACCGTAACCCCGCCCTCACCTGCCATGTACGCCGCGGCAACCAGTCGAACAATTTCCACGCCATACGACCAATCCGCAAGCGGTTCCTCGCCTTTCAGGAGACAATCCCTCACATTCTCCATCTCATCGACATAGCCATATAAGTCAGCCTCATTCGGCTCAATGACGAGCAATCCCCGCGACGCCGTCGACTTCTCAAGTGCCGTCTCCGAATCCCCCACCGCCTCAGCGGCCGCATCGCCGATAAAAATATTCACCGGCGACTTCAGCGAATCCACTTCGAAGGCGTAACCCGGTCCCATGCCATCCATGAACAGACGTAGCCCTTGCTTCTCATACATCCACGAATTCGTGAACTGCGCCTTCACATGTTGACCCGTCTCCGGATTTCGAAACGTCACCACACCGGTTGCGAAGTCTTCCGCCGGAGTCTTGCCATAATCCACACCCATCCGATCAATCAAATCCTGTCGCCACTTCGGCTGCCCCCACTTCAACAAACCCAGCTCACAACTCACCGAAATCGGCTCCAAAAAAGTCAACGGTTTCCCGTAAGGCGTCAACGCAAACCACCCCACCGCGATACTATGACACCCCATGTCCGACAACACTCCCCCGCCCTGACGCACCGGATCCCAAAACCACGGTTCATGCGGCCCGCCATGTTCCTCCGCCGACCGCACCAGCGTTAATGGTCCCATCACCTCCTGCTGCGGACGCAATTGCTCCATCTGCTGACGAATCGGTTTCATGTGCAGTTGATTCTCAAAGTAGAAAGTTTTCAGACCGACCTCAGCCGCCATCGCTACCAATTTCCGCGCCCCTGCCACCGTCTGCGCGAGCGGCTTCTCACAAATCACACCCGTCAGCTGAGCGCCAGCCCTCTTCGCATCACACACCTCGAGCACATGCTCCTCCCGCAGATAATTCGGCGCAAAAATCCCCACCACATCGCAATGATGACACAGCTCAGTAATCGTCTCATAGCGCACACACGGCCCGAGCCCCTCCGCATTCACATGATCCACCAACTCCTGAGCACGATTCGGCGACACCACCCCCACCAAATCTACGCCCCGCACCTGCTTCAACGCCAAACACTGAAACCGAGCAATAAACCCCGCACCAATAAACCCCATCCGAACTCGTGACATGTGATCGATCCTTTTTTCCCTAAAGCTAACCCTCTACGTATATCAAAGCAAGAGTCAACG
>JAYGCN010000293.1:0-2243 GCA_046583315.1 Candidatus Hydrogenedentota bacterium | reverse complement strand
CGGATCCACCGTCAACCATGCCCGATCAACCTCATTCATCAAAGCCTGAATTTCGGAACTAATTCTCCCTGAATTTTCGAGCCGGTCATCGAGTTTCTGTTGGAATCCAATGTAAGAATAATCCAGCGGTGCCCACCCAAGCATCAAACCCCGCTTCAATCCGCGTTTGACATCTCTTAATTCGGTCAGCGGCACCGAGCGCTCGAAATCCCAATACGCCTCAAACGACTTGACGAGGTCCGCGATAAGCGGACCGCAGACAAATACTTCGCGATCCAGATAATTGAATGTCGGAGATTGATTGAAATAGGCATTGGAAACGTTGCGACCACCGACAATGGCAATCTCCCCATCCACTATCATCGCCTTGTTGTGCATGCGCTGATTGCGTGGCCGGAACGCCAACACGGTATGGACCGTATTCCTACGCAGCCCACTATATCATGCGGTCATGCGGCGGACGGTATCGCCGTATCTCCAGATTCGGATGTGCACGAGCCAACGCGACCGCCGTTTCCAGATTCCGATCCGAATACAGATGATCCATCAGGAATCGAACCTCCACCCCGCGTTCTGCAGCCTCGATACACGCCTGCATAAAAGCATGGCCCGATTCATCATTTTCCCAAATGAAGGTCTGGATATCGACCGAATGTTTCGCGTTCCGAACAAGATACATGCGATACACCAACGCATCAAAACCGTCTTCGATTAACCCGACGGACGAGCGGTTGGGAAGAGGTTCCGCGTGGATATCGAGACCCGTAAAAAAACAAGCGACACTTATCAGCACTGCGATAGGTTTCAGGCGACAGAGCGTCATCGTAGAATTTCTACTCCGCTTTCGGATGATTCTTGATAAACGCGAGGGCTTCATCAACATAGATGGTCCCTGTTCGCTCGCCCAGACTGGTTTCCGTGATGTACTCGTAGCGTTTGAAACTCCCGAAATCCTCGCGAGTGAGAATATAACCAAACCCGTCATTCGTCAGACCCAACAGAAAATTATGCTCTCCCCGCATGTGTTCCTTCAGGTAATACCCGATATTCGGCAACGCCTCGCCCGGAATCGTGATCATCTGCGCATTCCCGAGATTGATCAGATTCAACTGCGTCGAAACCGTATTCTCGCCGGACATTGGATAACCCAGCGGCGAATACTTCACCACTCCCAGCATCATTTCGTTCTCCACCGGAAACTCCAGTTCGCGCACCGCCACGTATAGATTCGCGTCTTCCTGAATCGGGGCATCCTTGACGATTCGCAGCGATTCCTCTGCCAGCAAATTGCCGATTCGGATGCATTCCTCCCAAGTCTGAATGTCTTTGCCGTTCGGACCACGACAGTCCGCCGTGACCATACCCCCTTGCGCACCGTTCATGAATATTCCCTGACCGCCGCCCAACTCTTCAATCCGATCATGGAGCGGTCCGACCAAATCCGGACTCACAAAGCCGCTATTCGGCCCGAGCACCTCTGGATGAATCGCGTAATTCACCAGCGTAATGAATGGCTTGTCTTCAGTATCCAAAAATTGCATCACATTCGCGCGGGGATCGTATAATTTCGGCGCGTAATAGTTGTACGCGATTTTTCCCTTGGCTTCACCCGTCGCGATTTTTACTTTGGCGGGTTGAAGGTTCACCACGGCCAACTCTATCGCTTTCGCCACTTCCGTGCAGACCCAGTCAATATACTCCAGGTCGGCCCACGTGCCCCCTTTTCCATCCGGAAAGGCATACATCTCAGGCGCCGAATGCGAGTGCGTGGCCCCGATCACAATGTTCGATCCCGGTATCGATTTCACCCGATCACGAACCCGATCACCCAGCACACGAGGAAATCCGACGTACGGCGCATTCACGATCGCCACCCGCGTATCTCCCTGCTCAACCACCAACGCGCGAATTTCCAACTCACCCCGTTTATCATTGGAGGGACTCGGCTCACCGCCACCACCCGAGATCGGCAGTAGGGGATCCGGCGTAACATTGCGAATGCCCATTCCAGCACGCAGTTCAGCTTCAGCAACAAATGCAAACGTGAGACACACAATCAGGGCAAGGGTGGAAAACCACTGTTTCATCAATTTTTCCTTCGAGGTTGGAGGATACGGTTCGCACTCACGATCAATTCTAGTCGAGCACCATCACTTTCGTCAACGCTAAAACGCGATTCCGCGCAACTATCACCCGGACAATCCAATCAATTATACTGGTGCCTCGATTCCCGAACGCCTGGA
>JAYGCN010000344.1:0-16655 GCA_046583315.1 Candidatus Hydrogenedentota bacterium | reverse complement strand
AGGTGCCTTACCAATTTGGCCAGCCAGCAACGTAGGAGCCGTATAATACTGAATAATGACGTATGGTTGCAAGGTGGTCGTATTATTTCGCCTCGATAGTGATAGACGATTCTCCCGCGATGACCATCCAAAAACTTGCCTGAACGACCGTAAATTTAGTATTATTGAAGTCCTTAACAGCGTCAGATTTCACGATGCTGCCCCTGTCACGTTAACCGACTGAGTCGAACACTTCAGTAAGAAAAGAGGACAGTTATGGCATTTGATATCGATATGATTAACAAGGTCTACGCCGAGTACCCTGCAAAAATTGCGAAGGCACGTGAATTCCTTGGTCGTCCGATGACCTTTACCGAAAAAATACTTTATAGCCACCTCGCAGATGCCCTGCCGGACACGCCCTACACGCGCGGCGATTCCTACGTCGATTTTGCGCCTGACCGTGTAGCCATGCAAGACGCTACCGCGCAGATGGCGCTGCTCCAGTTCATGCAGGCCGGTAGAAAGAAAGTCGCCGTTCCCAGTACTGTGCACGCTGATCACCTCATTCAGGCTGATGTCGGTTCTGCGGCAGACGTAGCCACGGCAAACGACGTGAACAAAGAAGTCTATGAATTCCTGGGTTCAGTATCCAGCAAATACGGCATCGGATTCTGGAAAGCCGGTGCAGGTATCATCCACCAAGTCGTGCTTGAAAACTACGCCTTTCCCGGCGGACTCATGATCGGTACCGATTCCCACACGGTAAACGCAGGCGGCCTCGGCATGGTCGCGATCGGTGTTGGTGGTGCGGACGCTGTTGACGTGATGGCGGGAATGCCCTGGGAACTGAAGTTTCCAAAACTCATCGGCGTGAAGCTCACGGGAAAACTCTCGGGGTGGACCTCTTCCAAGGACATCATCCTTAAGGTAGCTGGAATTCTGACCGTTAAAGGCGGAACGGACGCGATCGTTGAATACTTCGGCCCCGGCGCGGATGATTTGTCCTGCACGGGTAAAGGCACGATTTGTAACATGGGCGCAGAAATCGGCGCGACGACATCGAACTTCCAATATGGCGACGCGATGGAAGCCTACTTGCGCTCCACGGATCGCGATGATGTCGCGGATGCAGCAAACGCGATTCGCGAGCACCTCCGTTCCGACCCCGAAGTGCTTGAAGATCCGGAAAAATACTATGACCAACTTATCGAAATCGATCTCGATACGCTTGAACCGGGTCTGAACGGCCCCTTCACCCCAGATCGTTACACGAAAATATCCGACATGCGCATGGAAGCTGTCAGCAATGATTGGCCGACGAAAGTGGACGTAGGATTGATCGGCTCGTGCACAAATTCCTCCTACGAAGACATGGCACGCGCGGCATCGATCGCCCGTCAGGCCGTAGCCAAAGGCATCAAAGCGAAAGCAGAGTTTACCGTGACCCCCGGCTCCGAAATGGTGCGTCAGACGATTGAACGTGACGGTTTTATCGCGGACTTCGAGGCTGTCGGCGCGACGGTACTGGCCAACGCGTGTGGACCGTGCATTGGTCAATGGGCGCGCTACAAATCCGGCGACGAGCACGAAAAGAACACGATTGTGCACTCGTTCAACCGGAATTTCTCAAAACGTGCGGACGGTAACCCCAAGACGCACGCCTTTGTGGGCTCCCCCGAGATTGTCATGGCGCTGATGCTTTCCGGTGACCTCGGATTCAATCCGATGACCGATACCCTTACAACAGACTCCGGCGAAGTGGTCAAATTGGACCCGCCAACGGGTGAGGAGCTTCCACCGCAAGGCTTTGGTTGCGATGAACCCGGCTACGAGGCTCCTGCCGAAGACGGGAGTGGTATCGAAGTTGTCGTGGATCCAGAATCGAGACGCATCCAGTTGCTCGAGCCGTTCACGCCTTGGGAAGGTACCGATATTATCGGCCTGAAACTCATCATCAAGGCCCAAGGCAAATGCACCACGGACCACATTTCGATGGCTGGCTCCTGGTTGCAGTACCGTGGACATCTCGACAATATTTCGAACAACACACTTACTGGTGCGGTCAACGAATTCAACGGCGAAGTCAACAGCGTCAAGAACCAGTTGACAGGTGAATACGGAACATTCCCCGACGTACAGCGTGCCTACAAAGCCGCAGGCGTTGGCTCTATCGTTGTCGGAGATGACAACTATGGCGAAGGCTCTTCCCGTGAACACGCCGCCATGCAGCCGCGTCACCTCGGTGTGCGTGCCGTACTCGTGAAAAGCTTTGCACGTATCCATGAGACCAATCTGAAGAAACAGGGAATGCTCGGCCTTACTTTCGCTGATCCGTCGGACTATACCAAAGTACAAGAAGACGACAGCATCGATATCGTCGGCCTCACAGAATTCGCGCCCGGCAAACAGCTCACCGTCGTCCTGAACCACGCGGACCGCTCAAGCGATTCCATCCAGGTCAACCACACCTACAACGATGGCCAGATCGAATGGTTCAAAGCCGGTAGCGCACTAAACCTAATCAAACAAAACACCTAGTTCTTTTCTTTCTGGGAAGATAGAAAAGAACCAAAAGAATGACCGACGGATACTTCGTATCCTCAAGAAGAAACTGTAGCGGCTGCGTCTATTTTTTGGACGTAGCCGCTTTCTTGTTCTTCACTGCTTGCCACCACGCCGCACCCGATAGAATCGTGCCGATAACTTCCATCGTGAGCAGGACGATAGTGATGCGCACCGCAGAGCCATCCACGAGAATTCCGTAGATGCGTGTGACGACCATGGCACTCATGATTAGCGTGCAGAGCAATAACGGTTCATGGAGATTTTTGAGCCGGAGTATGCGCGAGAAGAGGTACGCTGCGATTCCCAGTTCAATGCCTCCGTAGACCGCGCGGATGTCGGTGAGGGCCTCGGGGGGCAGAGAATTGATGCCCAAGTGACTCAATAATCGCATCGGCGTGAATAAAAAGACGAGTCCGGTCGTCAAAAACACCAGGGCATCCAGTGTTAAAACCAGTAGTGGGAATCGTTTACTCATTATGACGGGTTCCTCTTTGGCTGGCATCATGATACTGGTCCGAATCGAAGGAAACAAGCCAATGGAGTGGACAACATTCCTGCGGAAACGGTATTATGAGCGTTCAATTTTTCGAAGGAGTACGAGACATGAACCGAACAAAAATAGCGGTGGCCATCTCCGCAGCTGTGGTCTGTGTGGCTGGATACAACATTTCCATTTCAAAGACGTCGAATTTGCCCTCGACAGTGGCGAGTGCTGCTGAAGAGACTGCGGGTCCCGAACAGATTCTGGATACGTCTGAGTTAATGAAGCTCATGGTTGATCCTGTTTATGAAGATCTCAAGGATGCGATTGAGACAGCGCCGGAAAAACGCAAGGACTGGCGTTCGCTGTATATCGCCGCGTTTAGCTTGGCCGAGCTCAACAACTTGAACTTCTCGCGCACGGGCGAAGATTACACGGACAACGAGGAGTGGATTGCTTTCTCCGCAAAAGCCCGAGACCAACTTGTCGAATTTGCGGAAGCGGTTCGTGAACGTCCCGATTATGCCATCCTGAAAGAAAAATTCACCATCGTTATGGAAAACTGCAACGAGTGTCACGCGAAGTTTGCGGCCGACGAAGAAGTCGACGAAATCGAACCGCCACTGTCCTGGCTTCAATAACGAATACTCAAAATCACCAATCAGGAACATCTCGTGGAAACCAGACCCCGCTCAGGTATGTATGCGGCCTTTGGTTTCCACGTTCCTTTTGAGGAGCGTCTCGCGAAGATAGCCGAGATAGGTTTCGAAGCAACCTCCATGTGGTGGGAGCACAAAAACGAGCGCATACGGAAACTCAAATATCTCGCGCCGGCGATGATCAAAGGCGTAGGACTTGACCTCGAAAGCATCCATGTCCCCTACAGCGATTGCAATCATCTTTGGTCAGATGACGACGTCGCGCGCGATGCTTCCCTCAATCAACACCTCGAATGGATTGACGATTGCAATCGACACGAAGTCCGAATCATGGTCATGCACGTGACCTTAGGAAAGCAACCGCCTGCTGTAAATCAAATTGGCATCGCATCCTATGAGACACTCGTACGCCATGCCGAAGAGCAAGGGGTCGTTGTTGCCATAGAGAATACGCGCGTGAACGATCACATTGATGCGCTTTTCAATCAAATCGATTCTAGTTCGCTGGGCTTCTGTTACGACATCTCGCACGATGTCCTGTATTCTAATGATCCCGGAAAGTTACTACGCGACCACGGCGCACGTCTCGCATCCACACATCTCGCGGACACCGATGGAAAACTCGACCGTCACTGGCTGCCCGGTGCGGGGTCAATTGACTATGCCGACATCTTGCAATCGTTCCCCACACAAACGTACCGTGGAGCCCTGATGCTGGAAGTGAGCTCTGGGCGTAAGAACAATTCAGTGCCGGAGTTCATTGAAGACGCCCGCGAATCACTCAACAAAGAGATTTTCGAAAGGATATATCCCAATGGATCCTGATTTCTCACCCGACCTGCCCGATGACGAACCATTCCTGATGCTGAACGCCCTCTGGTACAAACCCGATGGCGGTAAAAAGAAATACGGCGAGTACCTCGAAGCGACCAAACCCTTTACCGAAAAATACGGGAGTAAGGCGATGGACGTCTGCGTGCCCGAGCATGCCCTTTTCGGTGAGTTTGACGCCGACTTGATGTTCTTCGTGTGGTGGTCGAGCTGGAAAGTGTTTCGCGAGTTTCTCAAAGACCCCGACTACAATGCCGTCACCCATCTGCGCGAAGAAGCCATCACAAAGTCCCTGCTGATTCGGTGCAAGCCGTTGTCCTGATCGAAAAGATGAACGTCGAATCACGTGTTTGATTTCGCGGGAGCGGGACTAAGATTTTGCACACTTGCTTCGGACGCCGAGTCATCGGATTTATGCGCGCGATTCGACGAAATCGTCACACACAATGTGCCCGAGAGCAGCACGCATCCGCCAAGCAATTCGATCGCTCCGAGCCTCTCGTTCGGTAGTAACGCCAGCGATGCCAGAAACGTGAAAAGCGGATTGAGCAGCGTCCAACTCGAACACACCGCCGACCCCAGATGCTTCTGCGCAAAGTGATACACCGGGTGCGCCATTGCAATCGGCACGAAACCGGAGATGAACGCGATCAATCCGATTCGAAAATCTGTGGGGACCAGTGTCGTGATATCGCCCATCGCCGCAGCCGTTATCGCCAGACCAATCGTTGTATAGAAGGCGAGCACGGTGACCAGCGGAACTGGATGAATGTTCGTGACAAGGTGTTTCATCCACACGGCGTATCCTGCCCAAATGAGCGCAGTCAGAATCAGCAACAGTGATGATGCGGATACCGCCAGCGCGAGCGAGAATGTGCCACCCGTGAGCACGATGGTTAATCCGACGAAACTGACGAGTGTCCCCAGCAGGTATCCGGGGTCACGAATCACACGTCGCTCTTCATGGAAAAGGACGAAACTCAACATGACCACGAAGATGACACTGATTTTTACGATAAGTTGCGCTGTCACCGCTGGCGTAACGTAACACGCAAAGGTCCACGTGAGCAGCATCAGAATATTCATCACCGCCAGTGGCAAAAGATTCTTGGACAGTTTGAGCGCGGTTTTCAATCCATCGCGGTGAAAGATCATCGAGTAAATGATCAGTGGAATTACCGCCGCAATGTACCGGGCCAACGCGAGCGTATACACATCATAATCGTTACGCAGCAGCCGTATAGTCACCGGACCTATCGCCCACGCCATGCCGACAAACAACAGTCCCAGATAAGCTCTTTTGCGAATGGTGTCGCTCATGATTTCCCCGCGTAGGTGACTCGGCTATACACAACCGCACGCCAATGCATAGCCAATGCATACTTGTTGGCTCAGACTGTGCGTCATTTGTACAAATTCCAGCGCACAATACGCTAACCTGAACCAGCCACACAAGGATGACAAGCGAGACGGAGAGAAATGTGGAAGTATCGAAGCGACCACAACCATTCCGGTTCGAGTTCCTGCAAGCAACCGAGCCGTTGCTCAATCGCGCTGGACCCTCGACGCATCGGATTGTCTAGTTCCAACAAGCACGAAATTACCCATTATAGATCCGCGCAAAACACTACGTTTATGCCTGCCAAGAAAAAGCCTAATTATGCTAAAAAGAAGTTTTCCATAATTGGAATTATTGAAATTTTGTGTTACAATTTCTTCGAGAATACATTTGGAGTATCTGGAAATGGTTCAGAATCAACATATTCGTCGTTCAGCGTCAACTGTAAATACAGCGGAGGCGGGATTTACGATTATTGAGTTAATGATCGCCATCATGGTGCTCGTTGTGGGCATTGTTGCGGTACTGCAATCGTTCGTCGCGATAAACTCCCTCAGAAGCTCTGCGGATCAGCGAACCCAGGTGCAGACTCATTCTGCAACTATTATGGATGAAATATATCAAGCGGATATCGCAGGATTGACTACTTACGTGCCTCCCGCATTCGTTGGAGGGCCAGACGTGGATGTTGCTATTGCATTTATTGACGAGAATGGAGATTCGGTAACCCCGCCGCTCGAAGATGGCGTTGTGTTACCAAATCCAGTTATAGTATCGATCACTATGACGTCTACGTACACCTCCGGGCGCGAAGTAACCACGGTTTCTTCAGCAGTGGCGCGGAGATAATGTAAAATGAACAACACCAAAAACACTCAAGAGAATACCTCAAGAACATGCTCCTCCTCCGGCTTTACAGTCATAGAGCTTATGGTTGTAGTCGCTATTCTGAGCGTGTTGTCCGGCTTGCTCATTACAGCGATGATCTCCGCGAATCGTTCGATGCGTATTTCCGAATCTAGAATTCTGACCCAGGATAACTCTCGTAATGCGGTGATGATAATTATCCGGGAACTTCGCCAGGCGCGCGCCTCCAGTCTCGCAGTTTCTAACGGCGGAACGGTACTGCAGTATGTAATCACGAAAGATGTCAACGGAAACGGTTGGCCTTTGGATGGCTCAGGAAATCCAGAGTATAGCCCTCTTCGAACGCTGTCCGTTGACACCAACGACGCAAACAATGACGGTCTTACGACCACCCAATTGATTCGAACGGAAGTTGGAGGTACACCCAAGGTATTGGCCAATAACCTGCCATTCGGCGGCGGAGGCATTACATTTACCCTAACGGGAAATGCGGGTGTGATGATCGACATCACTGCTCAAGATATGACCGGGCCAGGGGATCAAGGCAACGTGATAGAAACTACACTTACTGAAACGGTAACCCCTCGGAATTAAGGTTCGAACCAGTGACAACAGTATACGGGAGTATTGTCCAATGAAGATTATTGAAGTAAGAATCCAAAAAGATGCTGGTATGGCTCTCATTACCACACTAATTGTGTTGATCATCGCGGTACTCTTCATGAGTGCTCTCGCAGTTCGTACCATCAATCACAGCAAGCAGGTTACCCGCTATACTGATTTCAAGGAGACCTACAACGGCCTCGAAGCCGCCATGGCGCGTAGCCTCGAAGAATTGGCGAACAGCGAAGACGGCTGGGTGGGAGTAGACCCTTCGTATTCAGGAGGGGACACCATCCCAACCTTTGACGATGCCGAAGTTACCCCGCTTGTTCTTCCGAACACCAATGTTGAATACTTCGCTTATGTTCAACGATGGGGAAGCGACGGGATCGACAATCTCAGCAATGGAACCGTTGATGGTTCTGCAGAAGGCTCTACTGTGAGCATTCACGTGGCGGCCCGGCTGGCCGGGAATCTCCGGACGGGTGTAGGCGTATTTTCTGTCGCTGGTGGTACCAGCATCTGGGATAATGCCATCTTCGGCGGACCCGGTAAACGGGATGAGCAGCAAACCATTTTTTATATCACCAAAGGGTCCGATGAAACCCAGATTTACGGACCGGTTCACATTCTTGGAGACGACCTTAATGATCATGACACTTCAATCAATTTGACCAAAAATAGCTATATCCGAAATAGCTACGATGGTCTTCCCACGTCCATCACAAACAATATTCCAACTCTCGCGCAGAATAACGATGGTGACGCCACACTGGATGCGACCCTCCGCGTGAAGAATGGCGCGGTCCACATCAGCAGTGGCGGTTCTCATGCCTGGATAGGGCAAGATGTCACTGCGAACAATGCAAAGGACACGCTCGATGGCATCTATGCTGGTGATAACTTTAACGGGAACGTCACGAACGGAGTATCCATCTTCAGTGACAACGGTTATGAAGAAGATTACGAAACCGAGCTCGGTGTCGTTATGAATTTCCCTACCTATGCCGACGATGGCGGTCGAGATCACATGGACTATTACTTGGAAGATCACAATACGATTGACAACATCAAGATCGAAGACAAGAACTTCTATTTTAATGCCACCACAGACACGACGAAGGAAGACGAGAGCCTTGGCAGTAGCGGTATGCCCGATTACGATGATCTAGAATCGTTGATCGCCAGCGGTGATTCGTTTATATGGTGGGATGCTGACGAACAACAGATGGTCATAAACGGTCGTATTCCTATCGAAGGTGATTTTGAAACTGAATTGATTGACATCAACTATCATGGAAAAGGAAGTATCATGACGTTGGACAAGTCCGACTACGAAGGCAGCGTCCAAATGACCATAAAATCCAGCCTCATCCCGAGAACCATCACGGACTTCGATAAGGACAACCCCCAGTTTCAAGAAGGTGGTTTTCCAAACGAGAATCTTTTGGGACTCATGTCCAGCTACAAAATGACGTTTGATCTCGACAAAGATAAAACACGTTCAGATCTTTACGGGGCGTTCTACTGCCAGGATCTCATCGAAATTGAAGAAAAGGGGGATCCGACCAGCTTCATCGGCGGAGTCTCTGGAGATCGTTTTAAGGTAAAAGGGGATACGCGGTTCGTGCATACCCCGGGCCTGGACGACCAATGGAATGACGAGATGCGGATGATTGGTGCAGGTCTTGCCGGCGGCTATAGTAGCATAGCTTGGTACGAGGTCGGAGTGGACTAAACAAGCACGGGTGACCATACAGTACTCTTGTTTGGCTGTACGAACTGAAGAATCAACGACGTTGCGTAAGAAGGGATTTGGATTTGGTGGATACCGATCAACTGATAGTGAAAGATATAGTAGAGCAACTTCTGGATACCTTTCGGGCACAGGAAAAGGATTCAAAGCCGCCAATTCTAGGACTAGCCGCCAAAGATATTGGAATGTTACTCGGGTACCTGGAAATTAGGGCATTACCCAGAAAAGCGTTACCTACCGATGATCCAGTGATAGGGTTGGTGCAACAAACCATCACCGCGTGGCAACACGATACCTGGAGTGATTTGCTAGATCAGGATGATAGTGCTTCCGCATCGGAAGCACTACGAAAAGTAATCTCGGATTTTTCGACGAGTGATCGCTCTGAAGAATGGGCCGCACGAGAGGCAAATCTGGTCAAAGGCTTCCTTGAGTCTTCCCACGCCTACGGGCATGCCAATGATGAGACTGCGCGACTAAAGAAAATACACAGCGGCTTGACGCAGCACTATGACCGAGGCGCCGAGGTACGGAGCGGATCGAATCGCGATAGAGGCCCCACCGTCCTGTCCCGTCTCCTTCGAAAGTGGTATCTGTTGGTCGCCCTTGGACTATCGATTTCGCTCGCCGTTCTGATTCAGCGAAGTTTCGAGACCAGTGATACAAGCCAAACCACTACGAAACATTCCACCGCGAACAAAGAAATAACTCCCTTCGTAGAACCACCTGAGCCGACGATTGCTGAGCTGAGGGAAAAACGCGCGATCACATTGACCAAAAGTGAGAAAGCGCTCATCGATATTGACGATGAGAAAGCAGCGATCACGGTTGAGACGGACCCCGAAAAAATCGCGTATCACTGGTTATCTATTGGCAACCTTTACTACTCGAAAGTCAAAGACTACGAAAAAGCTGCGGAAGCCTATTCGAAGGTTGTTGACAGATATCCCGACACCGGGTCCGTTGAAAGGGCCTTTTCAGGACTCACACAATGTTATAGGTATCTAGGAGATAAGGAAAGGGAGAGGCTTATCTACAAGGAGATGGTAAATTTCTACCCCAAAGACTCCGAAGAATACAAGGATGCCGTCGAAACGCTGGATTCACTATAAATCCTTCCGCTCCAACGATACGCACAAGATAAGAATGGTGCGCCCAGCAGGGTTCGAACCTGCGACCTACGGCTTAGAAGGCCGTTGCTCTATCCAGCTGAGCTATGGGCGCGTGGGGTGGTGAGACGATACATAGTGTACTACGGGCGCGAGTAGCAACTCAATTCAAGGGGAGAACTTCCATCGGCTTTACTTTTTGCTTGCTTTTTCTTTTCACCCGAAAAGGTCCTGCCGGACGGTATAGATTAGGGCTGTCCCTAGCGGACAACATCACTCTAATAAAGGATAAGAAGTATCCGCCGGTTTTCTTTGGTCAACCCTTTCTTTTTCCAAAAGAAAGGTAAGGGTGGTTACGATTTTCCGCGGAGGCGTTGGATGCATCGTTCCAGCAGGCTTCGATTCTGCTCCGGCGTGAAGGTGTCTTCGGACGCGTGTTCGGATTCAGGGTCGGGTTCGGCCCCATCGTCATTTTGCGCAACGTCCTCGACAGGATCCGTCGGAATTTCGAAGGCATCAAGCGCATCGCTGAGTTCATTGCATTGCTTATCCAGCAGCCCCTGTTTTTCCTCCTGTGTACGGCGCGTATCCGATATTTCCCCATGCACCGAGGAGGAATACGCACGCCCCAGCTGGGCGAGCCAATGCAGATCGGGGGGGAGGTTATTGCGCTGCGCATGTTCAATCAATTCATGCGCCTGTTTCAGTGCTGTGGTTACGCTGGTTTTCACGTGTGCGCTAACTCCCCATCGTCGTTCGTAGAAGTATACAATTTTTCAAAGGTCTGTAAAAGCCCAAATTTAGCCATCTCCATCCATCGAAGAGGCGCGGTGGTTGCGACGATCCAGCAATTTTTAGTATAGTACCCGCTCTGTGAGTCTCATTTATTCGAATGGCCTGCATCCCGCATGGCGGACTCACCCATTCACACCCTGTTTTAAGGAGAAGTTACACCATGGCGAAAAAAAGCGTTTACTTTTTTGGAGGCGGTAAGGCCGAAGGCAAAGGAGACATGAAGAACACGCTCGGCGGTAAAGGCGCAAACCTGGCCGACATGTCGAGCATCGGAATTCCCGTTCCTGCCGGTTACACAATTACCACCGAAATGTGCGTGGCCTATCTTGAGAACAGAGGCAAGATCTCCAAAGCACTCGTGGACGAAGCGAGCAAGTCCCTTAAAAAAGTAGAAAGAGAGATGGGCAAGAAGTTTGGTTCTACGACGGATCCGCTGTTGCTCTCCGTTCGCTCTGGTGCACGTCAGTCCATGCCCGGCATGATGGACACGGTGTTGAATGTGGGCCTCAGCAGCAAAACGATTCCCGCGCTGATCGAACAATCCGGTGATGCCCGCTTCGTATACGATGCGTACCGTCGGCTGATCACGATGTACTCTGACGTGGTAATGGAAAAAGCCTCTGGACTCGAACCGAAAGACGGCGAATCCATACGCGAAAAACTTGAGCATCGATTTGATGCCCTCAAAGAAGAACGCGGTGTTACCGAAGATTCCGATCTCACTGCTGACGATCTCGAAGGCATTTCCAAAGAGTTCAAACAGATCGTCAAAAAGACTTTAGGCAAAAACTTCCCCGACGATCCAGACAAACAACTCTGGGGGGCGATCAAGGCCGTGTTCCAATCCTGGAATGGAAAGCGTGCGATTGCCTATCGCCAAATCGAAGGCATTCCACACCAGTGGGGCACCGCCGTCAACGTGCAGGCCATGGTATTCGGAAACATGGGTGCGAGCTCGGCTACTGGCGTGGCGTTTACCCGCAATCCCGCGACCGGTGAAGATATGTTTTACGGCGAATGGTTGATCAATGCGCAAGGCGAAGACGTTGTCGCGGGTACGCGTACGCCATCGCCCTTGAACAAGGCCACGAAGACGCCCGAAACACGCAAGATGAAGTCGCTCGAAGAACTCTATCCGAAAATCTACAAGCAACTCGACGCGATTCGCACGAAACTCGAGAAGCATTACAAAGACATGCAGGACATTGAGTTCACGATTGAAGACGGTAAACTCTGGATGCTGCAGACCCGCACCGGAAAACGTACCGGGATGGCCGCCGTTCGTATGGCCGTCGAAATGACCAGACAGCGCCTGATTGACAGGACGACCGCAATCCTTCGCGTCGAGCCGGATCAGCTCGATGAATTGTTACACCCGATGTTGAATCCCGCTTCCGAAAAGAAAGGCACCGTATTGGCCAAGGGACTTCCCGCGGGTCCAGGCGCTGGTGTAGGTCGCGCGGTATTCACCTCGGACGACGCCGCTGAGTGGGCGGCCAACGGCGATCCTGTCGTGTTGGTGCGTCATGAGACCTCCCCCGAAGACGTACACGGAATGCACGCAGCCGAAGCCATTCTGACCGCAAAAGGTGGCATGACCTCTCACGCGGCACTCGTTGCGCGCGGCTGGGGAAAATGTTGCATCGTGGGTTGTGCCGCTATCCACATAGATGTCAAGAAGAAACAGTTTACCGTTGACGGGACGACCATCAAAGAAGGCGATTGGATTTCCTTGAACGGGTCGACCGGTATTCTCTACCAAGATGAACTCGGCGTGCTTCCCGCTCAACCGAACAAGAATAAATGGTACAAGACGATCATGGAATGGGCCGACGGAGTACGACAGATTAAAGTTCGTACCAATGCCGAGAGTCCTGCCGATGCAAAACAGGCGATCACATTCGGCGCAGAAGGCATCGGACTCGCCCGTACCGAGCACATGTTCTTCGAACCCGAGCGCATCATCCACGTTCGTCACATGATTCTCGCTCACGACGAAGCAGAACGCCGCAAAGCAGTCATGAAGCTGCTTCCGTTCCAGAAGAAAGACTTCACCGGCATCTTTCGCGCCATGGCTGGAAAACCCGTAACGATTCGTTTACTTGATCCGCCGTTGCACGAATTCCTCGAACTGCAGGGAGAGCAAGTCACGCAACTTGCCAAACAATTGAAGATTTCTGAGAAAGCAATCCACATACGGATCCAGCAGCTCCACGAAATGAACCCGATGCTGGGTCATCGCGGGTGTCGCTTGGGTATCGCCTATCCCGAAATCACCGAAATGCAGGCACGTGCAATTCTTGAAGCAGCAGCCGATCTGAAAAAGAAAAAGATCGACGTCTATCCCGAAATCATGATTCCGCTCGTCGGGCATGAGAATGAATACCTCAATCAGGAGGCAATCATTCGCCGTGTCGCTGCCGAAATCGAAAAGGAACGCAAAGTCAAACTGAAATTCCAGGTCGGAACCATGATCGAAATCCCGCGCGCGTGTCTGGTTGCGGACAAGATTGCCGAACACGCCGAATTCTTCAGTTTCGGCACCAATGACCTCACGCAAATGGGCTTCGGTTTCTCGCGCGACGATGTCGGCACCTTCCTGCCCGAATACGTGGCGAAAGATATCCTGCCCGCCGACCCCTTCCAGCAACTTGACCAGGAAGGCATCGGACAGCTCGTCGAGATTGGCGTAGAGCGAGGACGCAAAACCCGTCCGAATTTGAAGGTCGGTATCTGCGGCGAACACGGCGGCGATCCCTCCTCCGTGAAATTCTGCCACCGCGTCGGACTCGACTATGTCAGCTGCAGCCCCTTCCGCGTGCCCATTGCACGCCTCGCAGCAGCCCACGCCGCACTCGAAACACCACGCAAAGCCGCTCCCAAGCCAAAGGCGAAGAAAAGAGCTAGGGCCAAAGCGAAGAAAAAGTAGTTCCATATTCACGAAAAATGAATCCCGCGACTTTAAGTGAAGTCGTGGGATTTTTTGTGCGCATATAATCTGTACGGAAAAGAATTCTAAACCACTGTTCTTGCCTTCCAAAGGCTTTGACAGTTAAACTACCCGGATTCATTACCCAAACGTATCTACCTGGAGAGCCCTCATGGCGAAGAAGTCATCCAAGAATACATCCCCGACCAACGACCCGATGCGCCAGTATTCGGGGCATATTACTGAGACGGCGGAACGCGCGCCGGCCCGTGCGATGTTGCATGCGGTGGGATTCAGCAACAAGGATTTCAAGAAGCCGCAGATTGGGATCGCGTCGACGTGGAGCATGGTCACGCCGTGCAACATGCACATCGACAAGCTCGCGGACGAAGTTCAGATCGGTGTAGACAAGAACGGCGGAAAGGCTGTTCAGTTCAACACGATCACCATTTCCGACGGCATCTCCATGGGTACCGAAGGCATGAAATACTCGCTGGTATCCCGCGAAGTCATCGCCGACTCCATCGAAACGGTCGTTGGATGCCAGTGGTTCGACGGCGTCGTTGCCATTGGCGGCTGCGACAAAAATATGCCGGGCTGTTTGATGGCCTTGGCGCGTCTCAATCGTCCCTCCATCTTCGTATACGGCGGTACAATAATGCCGGGACGGTACAAAGGGAAAGATCTTGATGTCATATCGGTATTCGAAGCCGTCGGTGCCAACGCAAACAACGATATGAGCGACAAAGAACTCGCCGCAATCGAGGCCAGGGCCATTCCCGGTGCAGGTTCCTGTGGCGGCATGTACACGGCGAACACGATGGCCTCCGCGATTGAAGCCCTCGGCATGAGTCTGCCGAACAGCTCTGCACAGGCCGCGATTTCCAAAGAAAAATCCGATGACTGCAAAGCCGCCGGTAAGGCCGTGCTCGAACTCATCAAAAAAGACATCCGTCCCAAAGACATTATGACCAAGAAGGGCTTCGAAAACGCCATCGTCGTGCTCACGGCCCTCGGCGGCTCTACAAACGCGGTGCTACACCTGCTCGCGATGGCCCACAGCGTCGGCGTAAAACTCAAAATCGATGACTTCACCCGCCTCGGCAAAAAGACCCCGGTGCTCGCGGATCTCAAACCCAGCGGGAAATACGTGATGCAACGCCTCATCGAAATCGGTGGAATTCAACCATTGATGAAAATGTTACTGGACAAAGGACTCCTTCACGGCGATTGCCTGACCGTCACCGGAAAGACCATGGCGCAGAATTTGAAAGGTGTGAAGAAATATCCAAAGGGGCAAGACATCATTCGCTCCTTCGACGACCCCATAAAACCAGACGGCCACCTCGTCATCATGTACGGCAATCTCGCCCCCGAAGGCGCAGTCGCAAAAATCACCGGCAAAGAAGGCTTGAGCTTCACCGGTAAAGCCCGCGTATTCGCCTCCGAAGAAGACGCGCTCCAACGCATCCTCGACGGCACCATCAAAAAAGGCGACGTGGTGGTCATCCGTTATGAAGGTCCAAAAGGCGGACCCGGCATGCGCGAAATGTTGGCACCCACATCCGCGGTCATGGGCAAGGGGCTCGGAGAAGACGTCGCGCTCATTACTGACGGACGATTCTCCGGAGGCAGCCACGGATTCGTGGTCGGGCATATCACGCCCGAGGCGCAGGTTGGTGGTCCGATAGCCCTCATCAAAAACGGCGACCATATTACCATCGACGCCAAAAAACGAGTCATCAATCTCGACATCTCAGCCACAGAAATGAAGAAGCGCAAGAAAGCCTGGAAGCAGCCCAAGCCGCGCTACACAGAAGGTGTTCTGGCCAAATACGCGAGTCATGTAAGCTCAGCATCCGAAGGCGCAGTGACCGATAAAGATCTCGATTTTAGCTAACACATACTTAGATATTGTGGTAGTCAGAGTAATCTCTTGACAATAAGCACCAATGCGTCTATGCTAACCTCAGTTACAGGGGTAGTGAAATGGATAAGAATGAACTGCACCAACCGATTCACGAGATTCGCGAAGAATTGGAATTCGCGCGCGCATTGACCGCGCTGATGATGACCATCGAGCTGGATTTCGCTGAGACGGAATCAAATTGCCTCGAATTTCGCATCAAAGCGCGTCACAATCGGGTGAACGAAGACCTGCGTCGACTGGCTTCATAACACGGCAATCTTGAATTTCGGGAGCTGAATAAGGTACAACTTGGGCGTTCCTTCACGTCCGACGGTATTGTCTTGCCGTCAGGTTTCTCCTGGACGTGACTTCTTGGATAGGATATTCGTTCTATCCCTGTGTATTCCAAACAATAGTAAGCAAAAAAGGTACGAATCATGAACACATCAAAAGTATTTCCTTGGCTCCGTGTAAGTTCTCTCGCACTCTGCGGCGCGCTCGTATTCGCCGGTTGCGGCGGCGGTTCCGAAGAAGCCCCGGCTGACGACAGCGACAATGCTCCAGCAGCAACCGAAACGGCGGCAGCATCAGCGTCTACATCCGCCGCCGGTCTCGCAGGCAAAATCAGCTTCTCAGGCACAGCTCCCGAACGCACCGTCATCGATACGGAAGGCGATGCAAAATGTTCAGCCATGCACGATGGCGAGCCGCTGTTGTCCGAAACCGTTGTGGTTTCCGCCGATGGTGCTCTGGCCAACGTATTCCTTTACATCAAGAATCCTCCCGAAGGCGATTATCCCGCCCCGGCAGCACCGGTCGTGCTCGATCAG
>JAYGCN010000194.1:0-5885 GCA_046583315.1 Candidatus Hydrogenedentota bacterium | reverse complement strand
ATTGAAGATACGAAGTATCGGGCCGTTTCTCTTTGCTTCTTTCTCTTTTCGAAAAGAGAAAGAAGCAAAGAGAAACGGCCCGATACTTCGTATCTTCAATTTCCCATCAAAAAAAAGGTAAGATGCTCTTTTAGCAAACTCTATCGATACCCCTGCCGAAGGAGCTTTACATGTCCGATGAAGCCGTGCTCTACGAAATCCGCGACCAGGTCGCCGTTATTACGCTCAATCGCCCCGAAAATCGCAATTCCATGACCAAAGACGTGCTCGCCGGCATCGTCCAACGGGTCCAGGAAATACGAGAGAACCCCGACCTGCGCTGTGTCGTCATAACCGGCAAAGGCTCCAGTTTCTGCGCGGGCGCGGATTTTAAGTCCGGAATTGGCAATGCCATCGAGGGTAGCCAACTGCAACCCAACGAGCGCTCCTTCAAAATGTACCAACCCTTCTTGTCGATTCTGGACATCGAGGTACCCGTCATCGGCGCGCTAAACGGGCATGCGATCGGCGGCGGACTCGGGCTCGCGCTGGTATGCGATATCCGCGTGGCCAATGAAAAGGCCAAGTACGGCTCCAATTTCACCAAACTCGGGCTGCATCCCGGTATGGCGACCACCTATTTCTTGCCTCGATTCGTGGGCGTGCCCCGTGCCGCTGAATTACTACTCACCGGACGCATCATTACGGGAGCGGAAGCCGCGGACTACGGCCTGATGAATTATGCATTACCCGCCGAAGAAGTATGGGACAAAGCGTGGTCGCTCGCCGAAGAAGTCGCCTCCTGCGCACCTCTCGCCAACCGCTGGACCAAACAATCCCTCTACCAGAACGTCGATTGGGACCCCATACCCGCCGCACGCCACGAAGCCGATTTGCAATCCCGCACCATCACCACGAAAGACCACAAAGAAGGGGTAGAGGCACTCCTGCAGAAACGAAAACCCGAATTCAAGAACGAGTAGTGGCAGCCAATGGGTACCTCACACACATAGTTTACAATTCATATAATTTGTATTATACTACTCCGATCTAATTCTATTAATTATATCAGGAGTGTGTGAAGAATGCTCAGCCGTTTTATGACCCGGCGCGAACAGTTCGTGCTGTTTTTCGTCGCGTGTGCGATTATGCTTGGCTCGGTCGCAATTTTTTGGACGCGGGACACAGATGAAGATGCGGTTCTTATTCCTGCGGAAGATTCACAAACCGTCACCGAAGTGCCGCCCCCGGTGCTCCCCACGGAGAAACTTGCGCCAACTGAGATTGCGGTATCGGTACAGGGAGCGGTTCGGCTGCCGGGTCTCTACACCTTTACGACCGATGATCGGGTCCAGGATGCCATTCAGGCAGCTGGTGGACTTGCCGCTGATGCAGATTCGAGTTCGGTCAATCTGGCAGCCCGATTGGTTGATGCCACGACGCTTTCGATCCCCGCGCGAAATGACGATTCTTCCGTCCAGCCCATCGCGACCTACGCGGTATCGCAACCCCGTAGCCCGGATGCACCCATCACAACGGGCACAACTCCCGGCAAAATCAATATCAACACGGCCACATTGGCGCAACTTGAGACGTTGCCCGGCATTGGCCCTTCTTACGCGCAAGCCATCATCAATCGCCGCGCTCAGGCCCCGTTTCGAAGGGTGGACGAAATCACCGAGGTGCGCGGCATCGGTCCGAAACAATTTGAAGGCATTCGAGACCTCATTGCGGTACAATAAGTCTCGGAGGAGGTTCAACGATGCCTGATGAAGATGGCAAAATGACTGAAGCAGAAGCGATCGCCAAGGCTATCCAGATTGGCGAGGAAATGCAACGCGACTCCAATTCGGATACGGCCTGGTATGCCAAACGCATTGGTCTGGGTATATCCGTCTTCGGATTCATGCTACTCCTCTTGCTCATAGCCTATACCATCATGAATAAATCCGGTGAACGCCCCATTGTGGCGCTGCTGTTTATCGCGGCCATTATCGCCGGGGGAGCCATCACAACGTATTGGGGTTATACCAATAGTAAAGGCCCTTCGGATAATGATTTTTGACAACCTGAACCCTGTCATGGAATAGTGGAAACGATTGACGTGTTTCCAATGATAGACCCTACGAAAAGGAGAACCACAATGACTACCTTACACAAATCCTCACTTCTGGTGACCTGCCTGGCTGTTGCCTTGATGCTGTTCATCCCGGGAGCTTCGGCTGAAGAACGCGTCGGCGATCCCTATACGCTGGACAGCTGCCCGATTTCCGGCAAAAAACTCGGCTCTATGGGCGACCCCATCGGCTTAATCATAGAAGGTCGTGAAGTGAAAATTTGTTGCGCCGGATGCGAGAAACCGGTGAAAGCCGATCCCGCTGCCATCTTTGCGAAAATCGATGAGAAGGTCATCGCGCAGCAACAAGAATACTATCCGCTTGAAACCTGTGCCATCAGCGGAAGCAAGCTGGGTTCCATGGGCGACCCGATTGACATCGTCGTAAACAATCGCCACGTACGTCTGTGTTGCGATGGCTGCGTGGACAAAGCCAAGGCCGATCCCGTTGCGCTCATCGCCAAACTCGACAAACCCGTCATCGCCAAACAAAGCAAGACCTACAACGTCAACCAGTGCGTCATCTCCGGAGAGACGCTGAGCGACACGGCGACCAACCTCGTCGTGGGGAATCGCCTCATCAAAGTCTGTTGCGCGGGATGCATCGACAAGGTCTACGCGAATCCCGCCAAAATGCTCGCCATGATTGATTCGGGCAAAGTGGAAGCAGAAGGCAGCGACCACAAGTAGTCACTCAGTATAGAAAATTAAACATTCCCTCGTTGGTTCCGGTCGACGAGGGAATGTTTTTTGTCAGTCATGCGCGCGACCCGTTTCCCCTAAAGAAAATGTTCCCTGTACGAATATGACATTGTCATCTCCGCCGCTGGCAAAGTCCACGTGCTGATACTGTAGCCGCCACCGCGCAAATTTTGATTGGAAAAACGTAAGATAGGCACTGTACGCCTTGTCTTCCCCTGAATCGATCTCGACGAGCTCAACGTTGTCATAGCGCCCACCGAGGGCCCATTTGGCGTTGACACGATAGTCCAGCAAACCGTAATACCCCGCTGGATCGTCATTCGGTACCGCGTCGTCCCTGTTCTGCATGAAGAACTCCGACTGAATCTTCAATCGACGCTCCGGGCTGAATGAAAACAGGTACGCCGCATCCAGAGCCAAGGCCTGTACATCGGAGCGATGCTCTTCTGTCGCCGAACCGAGCAATCCCGTGCCGCCGAATTCAATGCTCGTGGAATCCGACGCTTCCCAAACGCTGTGGAGACGGCCATAGAAGGTCGGGTGGCGCCGAACATCGCCGAACATCGAACCGCCGTCGCCGATACCCCCTTCAACGATGCCGCCGACTATCTGGTGCGTCAGGCGATCACTCAATTGTGGAAGTGACCGGGACACCTCAAGTCCAGTACGAAAGAATCCTTTGTCCCCGAGGTAACGCTGAATCACGAGCGGCTCATCGACGGTGTCGAGCGCATCGCGGTGCAACGGGATTATAATACCGACGGCAGGTCGGATTCGACCGATACGCGCAGACCATCCCAAAAGCAGATCCGCGTATGTCACATACGCTTCTTCAATCTCGACATCGTCGTCAACATCCGAGAACGAGAGAGTCGCATCAAATCGGGTCAGCGAATCGATCGGCCCGCCAAGAATCAGTTCCAAATCGCGTACACTACGTCGGTCGTTTCCGTTGATGTCGTCGTGGGATTCTGTGGAGGTTCCAACAAGATCAACAACGGCCCCCAGTTCCAATTTACGCTTCTCCTCCTTTGTGGAATTGACCGCTACTGCATCGAAGTCGCTGGATGGGGATCGCAAACCGTCATTTTCTTCTTCGAGTTCACGGATGCGGTCTTGTTGGGAGTCGACCGTTTCTTGCAGAGCCTGCATGGCCTGCGTCAACACTTGAATTTGTTCGGCAAGGCTCTCGAGTGAAGGCGTATCGGTCTGTGCATACGTGTGAGGGGTCGCCAGAGACATTACCGCCACACTCATTGCCAGTAGATATCGAAGATCCCTCGTAAAATACTTCATGATTTCCCCTGAATCGCAACCCGACCATCTCCGATTCTATCGCATCCCCAGACCCACCTCAAACACTTTTCATCCCGACCCTGCATTCGGTATAGTAGACACTTCAAATCAACGAATTTGTCCACCGATAATCAGGATTCGTATATATGCCCGACAATGATATCCCCGAAATTACGCCCGTTCGCGAGCTGCACCGCATCGACGAACAGGCCCTTATGAATTACCTTTCCGAACGTATCGACGATGATTTCTCTTCCTGGACCTTGCGGCAGTTTGAAGGCGGACAATCCAACCCGACCTACCTTCTGGAGACGGGCAGCAACCAATACGTCGTGCGGAAGAAGCCTCCGGGCGAGCTTCTGAAATCAGCGCATCAGGTCGATCGGGAATTCAAGGTGATGGATGCCTTGCAGGGCTCTGCGGTACCGGTTCCAAAGACCTATTTTCTGTGCGAAGATGAATCCGTGCTCGGGCAAGCCTTTTATGTGATGGGGCACGTGGAAGGACGGGTCGTTACCGATCCCACACTGCCGAACCTGCCCGAGGCCGACCGCAAGCCTCTGTACGATGACTTTATCCGCGTGCTGGCTGAGTTGCACAAGGTCAATCGTGAAGAAGTAGGGCTTGGCAACTTCGGACGCGCCGGAAATTATTACGAGCGGCAGATTTCGCGTTGGACGAAACAGTTTAAGTATTCAGAAACCGAGGTGATCCCGGAGATGGATGCGCTGATCGAGTGGTTTCCCGAAAATATTCCTCAATCCGATGAGACCACGCTGGTGCACGGGGACTATCGCATGGGCAACGCGATCGTACATCCGACGGAACCACGCATCGTTGCTATACTCGACTGGGAACTGTGCACCACGGGCCATCCTTTGGGTGACCTTGCCTACAATTGCATGATGTATTACACCGCTGAGCGCGAAGTCGTCAAGGCTACCCCTGGCTTACCCACCGAACAGGAACTGCTCGACATGTACTGTCGTCACGCGAAACGTGCGCCCATTAAATACTGTTCCTTTTACATGATTTACAACATCTACCGAAGCGCGGCAATTGTGCAGGGGGTGTACAAGCGCGGACTGAATGGCAACGCAAGCTCGGATACCTGGCAGGAACGCAAGGATTCGTGCCGTCAACAGGCGGAAATCGCCTGGCAATTGGTTGAACTAAATAGATAATACCCAACAATACGAGAAGGAAATCCGATTATGAAAGCAGTACAATGTACCTCCTACGGTCCTCCCGAGAATCTGGAATTCAACGACATCGATGACCCGGTTGCGGGAAAAGACGATGTCCTGATCGATATCCACGCGACAGGTCTTAATTTTCCAGATACACTACAAATTGCGGGCAAATACCAGTTCCAGCCGCCCTTCCCCTTTACGCCATCCTCCGAAGTGGCAGGCATCATCGAAGCGGTGGGCGAAGGCGTGACCGAGCTCGCCGTAGGCGATCGCGTCATGGCCATGATCGGCGTTGGAGGCATGGCCGAAAAAGTCGCCTGCCCCGTGGGCGCGGTCACGAAAATTCCAGACAGCATGGATTTCGCAGTCGCCTCCGGTTTCGGCATGATCTACGGAACCTCCTACCACGCGCTCAAACAACGCGCCAACATTCAGCCCGACGAAACCCTGCTCGTGCTTGGAGCGAGCGGCGGCGTTGGGTATGCCGCCGTCGAATTGGGCAAGGCCATGGGTGCGCGTGTGATTGCAGCCGCCAGCACCGATGAAAAACTCGAAGTGGCGAAACAGGCTGGTGCCGACGAACTCATCAACTACGGCGA
>JAYGCN010000092.1:0-18874 GCA_046583315.1 Candidatus Hydrogenedentota bacterium | reverse complement strand
AACGCGATTGGTGGCACTATGTGGGCGTTCTTCGTTGTAGTCCATCATCCACCACCAGGTGATTTCGCGTACTTCTTCTAAGGAATGAAACAGGTGTGCGCTGAGTACCTCCTCTCTGTAGGTTCTGTTGAAGCGTTCAATAAACGCGTCCTGAGAAAAAGGCCTCCGAGCTAAGCGGGGCGGGAATATCGACCGGAATAAATTCACGTGTGTCGTCGGGTTCACCTTCCTCGTGCCATCGCGATGAGATGCTTCCGTACATCTGCGAATTCGACAGGGTGAATGGGTTGAATTCGCCATACGAATTGGGTTTTCCAGCTCCGGGCTGTCCCGCGAACAAGGCCTCCGTCCGGCGTTCCATGCGTGCGGTGAACATCAATGCCGCAGAGAACGTTTGCCGCCCGGTAATGACGAATAATTTGCCCTTTTGATTGATTCGTTCGTTGGTGGATATTTTGCGTACAAGGCGTCGCGTGAGGTCACCGTTTCCCCCGCCATTATGACGTACATCAATGATGAGCTTTTTACTTTATTTGAATCAATGAGCGCGAGCATATCGTTTGTAAATTCTCCAAGTCGAGGCCCCTCATCAGCATCGCGCACGGCATTGAACTTGACAAAGAGTGCTTTTTCTTTAGCCAAATAGCTCATCCAGTAAAATTCCGAACCGCGTTGTCGATACAACGGCAACTTACTATCGGGAGTCGCGGGGATTTTCTCCAAGCCGTCCACGTATTCTTGTCTGGGGATAGCCTTTAGCGTGACACGCTCCTCTTTCCCGTCGGATGCCAAAAGGGTAACGGATAAATCTTCGCCTTTCTGAACGATTCCCTCGTGTACCAGAAATGCTTCGTTCACCAGCCATTGTGCGCGCGATCGAAGCAGGCCCCATTCGTTGTCACGAGAGGCATATCGAGGGGCGCGAAGAACCAACTGATCAACAGGAACGTCGGCCACATGGGTCAGTCGTTTGCCAACGTGGTCTTTGGTAGGGTGACAGGGCCTGCGTGATAAACACTCCGTTTTCAAATTCATAGACCGTCAGCGGGAGGTAAGCAGGCACGATCTTTTCGCCGAAACTGGTCCAGGTGTGGCCGTCGCCAATCAGGGCCGCAAGTGCCACCATCTCCATAGCGATATCCTCGTCGCTCATCGCCGGAACCACACTCAGCAAGGTATCCACGGCCTGCTGAAATTCCTGCTCAGACACGGCATGAAACATATCGATGTGGGTATCTTTCACCAATTGTATGTATTCATTGATGTCCGCGCGCCACGCCTCATCACTGATTTTACGCGCAGAGAGATCGGTGGCGAACGCGGAACTGACTACAATCAGCGCGAAAGCTGAACACACGATGGATCGCATAGGTTTTCTCCTCATAGCCTGTTTGACTACAAATGAGCCCAATTCGTTTACACGCGAATTCACTTATATAGTGTATAATTTCCCCCAAGGTTATGAAATTTACTCGGAAGTCGGGTGTCGTGTTGTGAAGTTCCTTAGTGAAATGGCCTCTAAGACGGCGATGGTGTTCGCGTTTGCTTTGATCTTCTGTATCGCGACGAACGCGGAGGACACTGAAAAGCCCATCGACATACTGCGCACGCCCAACGGCGGCATCCAGCCCAGGGCCGCAGTCGATCAGCAAGGTACGATTCATCTTGTCTACTTCAAATCAAAGGGTGCTGGAGGAAATCTTTTTTACGCCACGCGAGCAATTGATGCCCCGGAATGGTCAGAGCCGATCCGCGTGAACACTACGGACAAGAATGTCCCCCGAACTGGATCGCTGAGTCTCGCGCAGATCGCCTTGGGTAAAAGCGGCCGCGTACACATCACCTGGTTCGACATGCGCGCGGAAAAATATTGGTATGCCCGTACCAATGATGCGAAGGATGCCTTCAAGGAACAACGTAACCTTGTCGAAGAGAACTACCGCGGTGTAGAAGCGGGTGCGGCGATCACGGCGGACGGAAAGGGCAATGTGTACCTCGTGTGGCATGCGGGAAATCTGTCAAACGAATCTCGTCGAGGCGTGTACTTGCGAAAATCGGAAGATGACGGAGATACTTTTGGCCCAGAGACGCAAGTCGATCTGGATAAAAAAGGCGTATGTGGATGCTGCGCGTTGAGCGCATTGGTCGACCACAATAATGTGCTCTACATTTCCTACCGAGCTGCCGGAAAGGGCGTCCACCGCGATATGACCTTGCTGAAGTCCACAGATGGCGGCGAAAATTTTTCCGCCCAAACAATCAACGCATGGGAGTTGGCTTCATGTCCAGTGACGATTACGCGCGTACAAGCAAAACTTGGCGGAGGCGCGATCGTTGCATTTGAAAGTCGGGAACAAGCCTATTTCGCGGACGTATCTGACTTGTCGAATCCCGTTTCCGTTGGATTGCCGCCAGCCGTTGACCGTCAGAAAAACGCCGCGTTGGCCATTGCCCAAGATGGCTCGACACTCTTGGCATGGGCCGAAGGAAAAAGCTGGAGCATGGGGGGAAGACTTCACTGGCAAGTCTTCGATTCCGAAGGCACCCCCACGGGTCAAAAAGGGCAGGGAGTCACCGATATGCCTCGAACGACCATTCCCGAGGCCGTCGCATTGCCCGATGGACGCTTCGTAATCCTCTACTAAACGCTACGATTCCCTCGGCCCGGTCTGGTGAGATCATTCTCATCGAGTTCCAGTGCCCACATTTCCTGTCCGTCTTTTTGCACCCAGTCCGCTTTGAACGTGGCGGGTGATGCGGTGGTATCCACTTCGACACGTAACCACACGTGGGGAATCGCCGCGCCGTGAATCAAATCCGGGTGCGCGACATTTAGCGAGGGAATCGTGCTGTCGTGAATCGGCGATACGATGCATTGTCGAATCGGATAACCGACTTGTTGCTCCGTTTTGTATTGAAGCAGGCGGGAACAATGGATATCGCCTCCGATGAGGACCACGCCCGAAATATTCTTCTCGCCGATGAAGTCAAACAGGGCCGAACGTTCGTGGGAATAGGTCCCCCAGTCATCCGACTCGCCATTTTCTTTGTCATCCCAAATCATGCCGCACGCGATAATCTTGAAGGGGGCCGTGGATCCCTTGAGTGATTTCTTCAGCCAAGCCCATTGGCGCGCGCCGAGCAGGGTCGGTTTAGACGGATCAACGGGGGACGTTTCCGTTCGCGCGAACCATCGGGTATCCAGCAGAAATACTTCGATCGGGCCGTATCGAAAGCGGGTATAGATGCCTTCAGAACCGTGCCCGTAATTCGCGTTGGCGCGGTACTCAAGAAAAGCCTGTCGGGAGTTCTCCTTGCCGGGCAAGGTGCCGTCTGAATCATTCTTTCCAAAGTCGTGATCGTCCCACGTGCCCCAGATCGACGTGTTGCGAATGAGTTGCGCGATATCAGGCACCGCCAGGAAGTCGCGTTGTTTTCGTCGCGCGATGCTCAGACGAGTAGAGTCTATGTAGGGTGTGTCGCCGAGAAGCACCAACCCTTGCGCGCCTTGGTCGTGTATCTGTTTCCACAATTCCAGCGGCTTGGCATGCGCGCAGGACCCGAATGCAAGGCAGACCTTTCCGAGTTTATTCGGGTCGGGTGCCGTGTCAAAGTAATGGTCACTGGTATATCCGGCAACAACCGAGCCGTCATCGTCAAGCACGCTGTAATGATACCGGGTTTTCGCTTTTAGGCTCCGGACATGCCAAGTCAGGCATTGATCGTTCTCACTCAGTGAGCGTTCCGTGGCGCGACGAATCTCTTTGTCGTCCTGAAATACAACGACCGTATATTTTCCCGTTTTCGCGGGTCGAAACCATATCTCCACAGTGGTCTCGGAAACATGACCGATCATCGGGCCAGTCGTTCCTTTGGTGTCGCCGGATTCAGCCGCGCTGGACAACACCGGGTGCAAAAGCAGGCCTGCACCAGCTGCCGCGCCGAACTCACGTCGTGTAATTTTGCTCATAGGTGATTCCTCTTTCGATAACTAAGGGTATTGCGCAATCTGAAAATAGCACGGGCGGGCTGCTAGTTCAAAGGAAAACTTTTCGTTGACAGATCCGACGTTTACACCCATACTTATGCTGTGCCTTAGGCAGGAATCATGCGCGATAATACGCAGGTGAATCCACTCCACTAAGTGTTTGATACCTGATTTCAAGAAACACGAACCGCTCCGGGAGGGCGGTAATCATGAACAGACCGAATATATTGAGAATAGGAACAGTCGCGGCTCTGGTGTTGTGCTGGTCGGTCGCATCGGCTTACGCGGAGAATGGCCCAACACGAGAACGCAATCCGAACGACCCCACGCAGAACGCGAAGAAGGATGCGCTTGAAGGAAAAGCGCCTCCGGCCCTCGGTAATCTGACCGGCTGGATGAATACGGTGGACGGGAAACCTCTCGCGTGGGCGGATCTCAAAGGCAAGGTGATACTCATCGATTTCTGGGGAACCTGGTGCCCGCCATGCCGTCGCGCCATCCCGCACCTTAAAGAGCTCTCAGAAAAACATGCCGATGACGGGCTCATCGTCCTGGGAATCCATACGAAGAATGCCGAGGAGGAAGGGCCAGCGTATGTCCGCGAGCAAAAGATGGAATACCCCATTGCTTTTGATAGCAAGGACAATGTCATCAGTAGCTTTCACGTGGACGGATTTCCTGATTATTACCTAATCGATCACAAAGGTATCCTGCGCTTCGCCGATGTGGCAAATGGTGATGCGGATCGGGCCGTCGAAATTCTCCTGGAGGAACGCAAGAAGGATCAATAGCAAACTCGACCAATGTATTTAGCCCGTGACTTCCATCAGGAGAGAAGCGGCATCTGCCCCCAACGCCGCGCACTGGTTCAGACCGAGTCCGTTGCTGGGTTGAACGTGCACGGTCGGCATTTCGACTGGTAATTGTTCGAGGTAGGGTCCGTCGCTATCCAATAGTTTATTGTATGCGGCAACGTAAGATAGATTCGTTTCGCGGTTGCTTGCCGAATGCCCGAGCAGCATTTCGGGTTGTATGTATCGTCCGATGGTTTCGCGAAGTAATGACCATACGAGATCGTTTTTGGATTCGGCGAGGTCTTCGTTTTCGAAGTGGCTGTCCAACATGCGGCGCAATCCGGGTACGTCGGTGAACAATCCGTGAATACCGTATTTCTGCGTGTTTTCGGGTAGAAGCGGTGTGATTTTCTCTCGATGGGGACCGAATCCGGCGTAACGTGCGATGGTTGTTTCGCCGGAAATGAGGTGCATGACCTCCGGGCGATGGCTGACTTCCTTATGTTCGGTGACGTGAAGAAATTCGGGCCTGCCATCGGGCAGCGCGTCGGTAAACAGATCGCGATGGATTCCGGTACATAAAATTACGCCTGTCACGGGCCCTTCGGTGGTCACGCCATCGTATTCAGTGGTGATCGTGTTGTGGCTGCATCGAGTCACGCGGGTATGGAAGTGGGCCTCAATCATGGGGTGCTGAATCGCGCGTTGGGCGAGTTGCTGCACGAAGACGCGCGGGTTTACGGCCATCCCGGTGGGATCGAGCAGTGCCCACGCGACCTGGTCGGCTCGTAGTCCCTTCGTGCCGGGTAACTCTTCGCCTCGGACGAGTTCACAGCCTTCCAGTCTTCCTTCGGAGAAAGACTGGGCCAATCCCTCCTGTGCAGTGGTGTCCAATTCGGAGTTGGTGTTTCCGGTACAACATATCCAGGGTCTGGAATGGAGATCGACGGCACCTTCTGCGTTCAGGCCTTTGAGAATTTCGTGGGAGCGACGGGTCAGGTCTTTGGCCGAGCTGTCCGCATCGAAGAAATGAAGCATCAGTTGGCCTGCGGCATGGGGTCCCGCTGCGGACAAGGAATCGAATTTTTGATTGAGTGGGTCGTTGGCATCGATGAGCAAGATTTCGGCCGATCGGTTTTCGTCTTCAAATGCATCGGCGAGTGCTCTTGCCGCACAACTGCCCAGCGGTCCCGCACCGATTACCGCATAGGTTTCTTTCACGCACAGGCCTCGCTGACATCGGTCAGGGCGGAATCGATGATGGCAACCGCCTCGTCGATCCCGTCTTCAGATACCGTGAGCGGCGGGGTCAGGATAATGTAACGTCCGTTGGAGGTTTTGAAGTTCAGCCCACGTTCCAGGCAGCTGTACAGAAGTCGGTTGGTCAATTCGGAGGTGGATTGTTCTGCGGATTTCGATTCTACTTCGAGGGCGAGCAGTAATCCCATTCCTTGTACGTTGACGGCGCAATCGTGCCGCTGGACGAGTTGTTCCAGGCTATCTTTGAATCGTGCACCTTTTGAATTGGCGCGTTGCACGAGCGACTCTTTTTCGATGATGTCGAGTACAGCATTTCCCGCTGCGCAGGCGACGGGGCTTTTCTCGTGGGTGAAATGTCCGATGGCCCGGTTTCCGGCGACGTTGAGATCGGCGCGGGCAATCATGGCCGCGAGAGGTACTACTCCGCCGCCGAGCCCTTTGCCCAGCGTGATGATATCGGGCACGATGCCGGTGTATTCGTTGCAGAACATGTATCCACTGCGACCAAGCCCGATGGGAATTTCGTCGAAGATGAGCAGCGTGCCGTTTCGGTCGCAGACGTCGCGAACCGCTTGCCAGTAGGCGGCCGGCGGCTGATACATGTTGGTGCAGCGGATGGGTTCTGCGATGAACGCGGCGATATCGCCTTCGTGCTCCATGACGTATTCAATGTGTGCGACACTTTCTTCCCAACCGGATGTTTGCACACGGGGAGGGGGCACATGGATGGCACCGGGCATTAATGGGCCTGCGCCTGAACGGAACATGGCTTCGCCGCCGACGCTGATGGTGTCGAGTGTGCCGCCGTGAAAGGCTTCCCAGAAGCTTATGGTTTTGAACCGTCCTGTGGCCTGTCGCGCGTATTGCAGGGCCATGCTGTTGACTTCGGCACCACCGGGTGCGAAGAGAAGCCGTGCATCTTCCATGGGCGCCGCGTCGGTGAGCCGTTTGGCGAGACGGATGGCGGGTTCGTTGGTGTATCGTCGTGGAGAAAAGGGTAAAGTGTCGAGCTGTGATTTTATCGCGTCGATTACCGCAGGGTTATTGAATCCAACCTGATGCGCGGCGTTGCCGTGGAAGTCCAGATAACGTCGTCCTTCGAAATCCTGAAAGGTGCTTCCTTCGCTGTTGGTGAGTACATTGAGGCAGGGCGTCGAAAGGGCCTGGTGCATGAAATAGCGGGAGTCTTCTTCCAGAAGGGCCCGAGTCTCATCGTTCAGGTGGCGTTCTTGCCACTCGTTGCGCTCCGGGGAGACGTTGATATCCCCTTCTGATTCATCATATTTCATGGCTTCTCCCCGGCGAGAATACGTTGGTCGATTTTTTCGATGATGGAAGGTAACTCGGCCACACTTGCCAAGACGTAGTGTGCACCTGAGTCGTTCATTTCAGCCGTGCCTTTGTTTCGCCGGGAATCCTGTTCGGATTCGGATAACGCGTCCCAAGTCGGCTTGTTGCATCCGGCCATGTTGCCGGTGTCAGTGACTCCGATGGACCAGACGCCCGCGCGTGCGCCTGCTTCGACATCGGGCAGGGTATCGCCAATTTTCACGACCGTATGCGGTGGGGAGCACTGCGTGGCTTCCATCGCGCGAAAAATCATCCACGGCGCAGGTCGACCAGCGGCGACGTCCGTGGCACAGATGGCAGCATCCAGTTTCACCCCCTGATCGGCCATCCCGGCGACCACGATGGCCATCATTTCTGTGTCGTACCCTGTGGTTCCGGCGACTGCGATACCGTGCTCTTGAATCGTGGTGATGGCTTCCAGGATTCCCGGGATAAGATCGGTGTAATCCGGTAACACGCCGAGTTGGATGCCAATGAAGTCGGCATAGAGCGCATCCAGATCGGCTTCACTCCAAGGGTGACCGGCTATGGCAGCCCATTGGTCAGCAATGGAGTCCATCTTCAGCATCGTTTCAACATGATCGCGTTTTTGAAGGCCCATGGGGACGCGCGCCTCGGCATCGGTTGCGGTGATGTCGTGGCGCTTGAACAATTCCACAAACGCGGCGGCCGGTGCGCTGCTTCCGTAATCGCACAATGTTCCGGCCATGTCAGCGACGACCAATGATATTCCTTTTCGCGAGCCGCCCAAAATCGTTTTGTCCCTTCTTGGATGTCTATAGATTGTGGTCTTCGTCCGAATCAACGGTTTCGAAAGATTTCGGACTGCTAGTGTAGCAAACATTGAATTTGATGACCAATGATTACTTACTCATTGACCTACCCGGACATCGAAGCTTTCATCGCACCATTTATTAGGCGTAGCTTGGGCCGCCTTCGATGGTACTGTGCCCTTGAGTGAATTGGGATTGAGCGCCATTGATTCCGCAGAACCATAATTCCTTCCGGGTACCAAAGTAGAGGTATAGCTGTTCATGTTTATGCTCTACTTGAAATCCGTCTTCAAATGACAATCCGAGAAGATACTTGATGATCATTTTGTTCAGGTTTCGATGCCCAACGATCACATGGACTCCCGTCTTCTTCAAGAGTTGATCTTGGGCTTTGAAGAATCGCTCGACCCGCGCGAAAACATCGTGCAAGTTTTCGCCATTGGGAATCCGATAATTGATCTCATCACGGGAGAAATCCTGGTAGTGCCGGGTCAGTTCAGGCGTCGACTGCTGTGCAATCATTTCGCCTTCGAGTACGCCTAGTGCCGTTTCTTTTAGTAGA
Source organism: Candidatus Hydrogenedentota bacterium (assembly GCA_046583315.1). Taxonomy (GTDB): domain Bacteria; phylum Hydrogenedentota; class Hydrogenedentia; order Hydrogenedentales; genus DTSJ01. Next base: position 10,147 of record JAYGCN010000092.1, on the reverse strand, counting down.
GGGCTTGGAAAAATATCTGGTTCATTGATATTTTGCTCAGCGATGGGTTGTGCGGTTTTTTGGGACCGCTGCAGCGTGCTGGCATGAATCTGATTGATTGAGACTTTCGCCAATAATCGGGCGACCCTTGATGCTTGTCCCATGCCTTTCTCATTGAGCGAAGTATCTTGTTGACCCTGTAATCTCCCGACCGCGTTCCACTCGGTTTCACCGTGTCGGGCGAGAATAAGGCAATGGGAATCTTGTTCAGAAATAAATTGGGCGATATCACTCACGACGATTTTCGTCATTATTCAGTGTCATCTATGCCATCGAAGTGGCGGTAGATCAGTCCGATCCGCACTACGAAGTTGATGCACATAGCCCCGGCCCAAATCCGTAGGAGCCAGAGTAGAATCGAAGCATCTCCGGTCAACTCGCTCGCGAATAGGCCGATGGATAACATCAGCAGGCGACTGTCGCTCCCTCCGCAGAAGAGCCCGAAGATCTTCTCCAGTTTCCGCTTGGGGTAATTCATTTTCCAGACGGAGCGGAATTTTTCCGAGCTCGTCGTTAACAGGAAAACGCCGCCAAGATATCCGAAACCGGTGATTAAGCCACTCACCGAATCCAGACGCTCGAACAGAGACCATGCAATTGCGCAAACTAGTAATAATTCGGTAAGTCTGTCGGTCAACGTGTCCAGGAAATCACCCATCCGTGACGGTCGATTCTGAATCCGTGCGATTTCACCATCCACACACGAAAATATTCCGAAAATCTGAATAAACACTACTCCCAATATCCAGTAATCCAGCGCCACCAAGATTGCGGCGGCTACGCCGAAAGTCAAATCAATACCGGTTGCCGTGTTAGGCCCAATATAGTTCGTGAGTCGAACCGTGAGAGGAGCCGATATGCGCCGCTGTACATGATAGGTGTAGGCACCGTCCGAGTCCGGCTTTGCAAGTGCTGGATACTTCCACTGATCTAGACTCATTGGAAAACGTTCGTGGAGATATCATCCGAATTAGAAGACGCATCTGAATCAAGATAGTCCAAAACAGTCTGGAGGTCGAATTTATGATCTGACCAGCCGGTAAGTTCGCCACCGTTTCGATGATCGCGATAGGGTAACTGACACACATCCATCCAGTCCTCAGAATTGAAACAGGTATTCATGATTGCTTGGGAATCATGAGGAATTCCGACCTGAATGCCCAGAAAGTCGACTTGCTTTATGGGGAGAAAATCCTCCAACTTATACCGTGCGCCTTCCGGGGGTAGAACGACGAGCCCGTCATCTCCTATTTCATGTTCCCATATTCCTATCCAGGGAAATCGTAGGCGGGGCTTGCCGGGAACTGCTGCGCTGTCGTCGCGGAAAAGTCGGCATCCCATTCTTTTCCCGAGGCGAACATCCGGCTCGACGGTATATCCCTGCTGCTCCAGTTCGGGTACGCAGTGCTCCCGGAACGTATCGAAGTCGAATATGACGATATCGACATCGTCATCCCAAGGGATGAAATCGTTGTGACGAAGCTGACCCAACAAGGTGCCAAACATGATGCACGAGCGAATCTGATGCTTATTCGCGGTTTCATAAAAATCGCGAACATGATTGATAATCAATTCGCGTTCGCCAAAAAAACCAACCGTTTTGAACTTGCTGATATCGCTATTCTGTCCCGCGTGCTCCACGTCAATTTTGCGAACAAGCGGGTACACTTCTTCACGCGCTCGCGCGAGATGCGTCTCGTCGTCGATTTCGCACCATACCAAATCATCAACGACGGGACAGGCTATGGGGATGTCTTGTGCTGCCGAAATGAGTCCGTCCATCTCATACCCCAAGTGACGGGTTGTTCCAAAGCGCTGCTCTGAAGTCTCGCACATAACAGTAAACAAGGATCGCGAGATTTTGCTAATGCCGACCATCTCACCCCCTACCTCAGCACCCAGACGAGCCCGATCATTGGCAATGGTTACCAAGTTACCGTTTTTTGACTCCACAAAGTATTCGTCGCTGGTATTCGAAAAGCCCGCTACCAATAGAATGTTGTCATTGGGATGTTCCAGGCATGTGGTGAGCGCCCGGCGTTCATAAACGAGATCCCCTTCCAACAATAAGAACGCTTCGTTCACGCAGTCGCGCACACAAAACAAAGAATACATCGTACCCGAATCGGCGTAATGCGGGTTGTGTACCAGTTCCACGGTGTCAGGATAGCGATCGTATAAAGCATCGAATTGGTCAGCGAGATGTCCCGTGACGATTACGATACGTTTGATGCCCACGCTCAGAAGACGCACAATGGACTCCTCAATAATCGGCTTCTCACCCAACTGCAGAAAACCCTTTGGGGTCAGTTTTCCGCGTTCTTTCAAGCGGATACCCCTTCCTGCGGCGAGGATGACGGCGGTGCGAATTGGCGACCCATGAGATTTTTGCTTTTCTTCAATCGTATCAACAGCTTGTTTATTAGTCATATCTTCATTGTAACAAATTGACGGTCGGCATGAACGATATGCCTTCGGCGGTGTCAACGCTGTCGAAGGTCGCTAACAACAGTCTCATGGCATTCGGTATACTCGACGCTATGGCAATTTCAAACTCCCTACGCTTCTGGCGTTACCGAATGTTCGTGCTGACGTGGTTTGTGTACGCTGGTTTTTATTTGTGTCGAAAAAACTTTAGTGTGATCATGCCCACGCTGGAGGAGGACCTGGGATACACGACAAGTGACCTCGCTATAATTCTGACAGGTTATCTCACGATTTATGCCATCGGGCAATTTGGGAACGGCTTTCTGTCCGATCGATTCGGCCCGCGGCTGGTGGTCGGTCTCGGCCTCCTTGTAGCCGTCGCGTCGAATGTATTTATGGGAATCGCGGCGAGTTCATTGACGCTACTCGGCTTGATGTATGTGGTTAACGGCTACGCTCAATCGACAGGCTGGTCCGGCATGATCAAGAATATGTCTACGTGGTTCCACCCTGAGGAACGAGGCGTGGTGATGGCGTGGTGGAGCACGTGTTATGCCCTGGGCGGGGCGCTTGCAACGGCTTTCGCGACTTGGGCTGTGTTCAACGCGCCGTTTTTAGAGCATCTGGGATGGCGTCGCGGTTTTTATGCGCCTGCCGCGGCGTTGCTGGTCATTGCAGTGTGCTATATCGTCTTCGGCAGGAATCGACCCTCGGATGCGGGCTTTAAAGACTTTGAAGAACCGACACCGGGTCTTGATAAGCGAGAAGAGGGTGACGAGGACAACGTCGTTGCTGTTTGGAAAGAGGTATTAAAATCCAAGGCCCTTTGGACGACGGGCGCAATGTACTTCTTTCTCAAAATGATCCGTTACTCTTTCCTGTTTTGGCTTCCCATGTTCATGGTACGGTCTGTGGGCTACGAAGTAGACGAAGCGGGATACGCTTCCACGGTATTCGAATTGGCTGGATTCTTTGGCGTCATTATTGCCGGTTATGCCTCGGATAAACTGATGGGTTCGCGGCGATTTCCGGTGGCCTGCTTCATGCTCTTTGGTCTCGCTATCGCCTGCTTCATTTATCCGTCATTGGCTGCGCAGAAGGGCTGGCTGAACATTCTGGGTCTCTCATTGATCGGCATCATGACTTTCGGCCCGGATGCATTGATGACCGCGGCGGGCGCGATGGACATCGGCTCACAGAAGGCCGCGGGAATGGCGGCCGGTATCATCAACGGCATCGGGTCCATCGGTGCGGCCTTGTCTCCCATATTGGTCGCGACGATTGAAAGCCGATACGGCTGGGACAGGATATTTCCGATCTTCGTGATTTTCTCGATCATCGCAGCGTTGCTGACGGCGACACGCTGGAATGAGGGCAAAGCGTCGCCTGGATAAGAAGTTTGAATGTTGACCGTGTTTCGTGGAGACTGTTCCCGGTGACATCCTGCCGTATCGTGTTCTTACAATAATCTAAATCGATTTCAAGGAGAGTGGGCATGAAGACATTTCAGCATATTTGGGTAGCCGGGTTGATTGTGGCTCTTAGCACGACCGCCTACAGCGAAGAAGCCAACCGCAAAGCGTTGTTCGGCGAATTGCACATGCATACGGCGTGGTCCTTCGACGCTTACCTGTTCAACACCCGCGCAACGCCGGACGACGCCTATAACTTCGCAAAAGGCAAGCCGCTGAAACACGCGTTGGGCAAGACCTATCAACTGACCCGTCCACTCGATTTCATGGCGGTCACCGATCACGGAATGTTTCTGGGTGCTTTCGCGAAAATGGCTGACCCCACGCATCCCTTGTCGAAATTGCCCATCGCGAATAAAGTAAACAGCCCTGACCCGGATATCATGTCTTCAGCCTTTCGCGATATCGTCGGTGGTGCTGCGACTCCGGCATTGATCCGGGGTCTGACCGATCCCGCGATCATGAAGGAGACATGGGACCATATCATCGACTCCGCGAATCGACACAACGATCCGGGCACATTCACAGCACTGATCGGCTACGAATGGACGAGTACGCCGAACTCACAAAATCTGCATCGCAATGTGATCTTCAGGGGCGACACGGCTCCAATTCCATTCACACGCATTCAGTCGGATCGCCCCGAAGACCTCTGGGCATGGATGGACAAAGTACGTGAAGAAGGCAACGAGGTGCTCGCCATTCCGCACAACTCCAATCTTTCGGACGGTCGTATGTTCGAACGCGAGGATAGTTGGGATATACCCTTCACCAAAGAGTATGCGGAAGCCCGGAATCGCAACGAGCGCCTGGTGGAAGTGACTCAGGTGAAGGGGACCTCCGAAACACACCCGACATTGAGTCCGAACGATGAGTTCGCGGATTTCGAGTTGCTGGAACTGTACGTTGCGATGCCGATTCCGATTACGAAGTTCAAAGGCAGCTACGTGCGCGATGCCTACCGCACGGGCCTTGAATTTCAGGAGGAAAACGGCTTTAACCCCTACCGATTCGGACTCATCGCGGCCTCGGATAGCCACACGGGCATCGTGCCTGTCGATGAAAATCAATTCTCCGGCAAAATCAGCTCGCGAGACGGCTCACCGGAGAACAGGCTTGTCTCGGACGCCGGAAAACAACGGTACAGCTTTTTTGGCGCGTCTGGATTGGCCGGCGTATGGGCCGATGAAAACACCCGCGAGGACATCTTTGACGCGTTGGACCGAAAAGAAACCTGGGGCACGAGTGGACCGCGGATTCAGGTTCGTTTCTTCGGCGGATTCGATATGGCCGATGTAAAACCGGGTGACGACGGCTGGGTCAATGCGGCCTATGCCGGCGGCGTTCCGATGGGCGGAGAACTGAAAGCGACCCAAGCGGGCGACGCACCTACCTTCGCGTTGTGGGCGATCAAAGATGCTGAAGGCGCGAATCTGGATCGCTTTCAAGTCGTGAAAGGGTGGATCGAAAACGGTGAGAGTCACGAACAGGTATACGATGCCGTGTGGTCAGGTGATCGGGTGAAGGATTCCAAAACCGGAAAAGTTCCGGCGATCAAGAACACGGTGAATCTCGACACGCTCGAATATTCGAACTCGGTGGGTTCGGTGGAGTTGATGGGCACCTGGAGCGATCCCAATTTCAAAGCGGATCAAAATGCGTTCTATTATGTGCGTGTTCTCGAAATCCCAACGCCACGCTGGAGCATGTTTGATGCCAAAGAACTGGGAATACCGATTCCCACCGATCACGCCACGACGATTCAGGAGCGCGCGTATTCCTCGCCCATCTGGTACGATCATCACTGATTGATTCTGAAAATCGATTACCAGCTCGTGGGCCATTCCGGATGCCAGGGGCGTTCGGATTCGAACAGGCGTGCCGCACGAAGCACGATATCATCGCGGTGACGCGGACCGACGATTTGTAATCCAATGGGTAGCCCCGCGTCAGATATTCCTGCCCGCACCGTTGCGGCGGGATGCCACGACAAGTTAAACGGAACGGTAAACGCTGCCACGCCGACATCCACTTGCTTGCGACCCTCGGTTTCAGCGGGAAACGGTCCGCCAGCAGGCGGCGGATCAAAGGAAAGTGTTGGCGTAACGAGAATGTCGTATTGATCGAAAATATCGGCACACCAGGCGTTCAATTGTTCGCGTTTATGGGCGGCCTTACCCCACCATTCGGCCGTCAACGACTCCGAATTCTTGATACCCGCGAGAAACGAGCGCCCAAACTCCGACTCGTGTTCAGCCATCAAACTGTGAAGGCCGCCTCCGATTTCGAAGGCACCCATTTTCCCCCATTCGGCCGCCATCAGGGGCGGTCCACCTTTCACTTCTTCGACACGATGACCGAGCCCTTCGAAAACCTTGACGCCTTGCTCGATAGTCGCCGCGATATCGGACTGAACAACGGCGAAACCGAGATCCGGCGAGTAGCCAATGCGCAACGTCTCGGTCATGGGTTCTCGAACCTTCTCCAGGTACGAATATCCGGGATGCGGCAACGAGTTGGGATCGTGCGGCGATGACCCGGCGGTGTGATCCATGAACAACGCGGCATCTTCCACCGTTTTTGTGATGGGTCCATGCCCCGCGGTGTCGTTATACCCCCAACGTTTCTTGGGGCCATACGAGATTCGCCCGTATGACGGTTTGAGGCCGAAGCAACCGGTAAAACTCGCCGGAATACGTACCGATCCGCCGCCATCGCTACCCGTCACCAATGGCAACACGCATCCGGCCATGGCAGCCGATGAGCCGCCGCTTGATCCGCCCGGTGTGCGCTCCAAATTCCACGGGGAACGGGTCACGCCGTAGACCAGATTTTTCGTGATTGCTGTATAGCCAAACTCCGGCGCATTGGTCTTGCCAAGCAGAATCGCGCCTGCAGCCCGGAGTCGCGCGACCTGATCGGAATCCTGTGTAGCCACGTCGTCCGCAAAGGGTCGCGATCCCATGGACGTAACCAAGCCTGCCGCGTCTTCCAGATCCTTCACGCCCAACGGTACGCCTTCGAGTGGTCGTCCATCACCCTTCGAGATACGTGCCTCGGCTTCTTTTGCGTCATCCATCAAAGCATCCCGATCCCGCATGGCAACGACAGCATTGATATCCTCATGCGTCTCGTCGATGCGCGCAAGCACGGCTTCCATCAGCTCTACTGGCGACGCGTCTCGTGCGAGTAATTTCTCCGTCAGGTCGACCAACGATAATCCAAGCAATTCGTGCATTCGGTTCTCCTCTATTCAGCCGCGAGACTGGCGCAAACCAGTTCGTTGTCGTTGCGAATGAAAATATGTTTGTTGGCATAAGCGGGATGCGACCAAGCCACGCCGTCACCGCGATTGAGTTGTCCTTTGGTAGGACTAATCAGTTGGGTCCGGCTGATTTCGTTATAACCCTCCGGTGAAAGCGTGCAGATAATGAGCTCGCCCTGGTCGTTAAACATCCAAACTTTGTCGCCGTTGCGGACCATGTGAATCGTGGCCCATCGTGCTTCCGGCACAGCCGTGAGGTCTTCCCAGATACGGTCGCCGTTGCTCGCATTGAGGCATCTCAGCTGCCCGTAGCTGTCCACACCGTAGATGTACTCCCCGTCCAGGATTGGTGTCACAATCATGGCGTGCAATGCGTCGGTCTTACGCTCGTTGCGACCACGCCGTTGCCAGATGTTCTCGATGCTGACCGAGTCCTGACCTAAGCGGAACATGTATGAACCATCGTAAAATGAGGAGAGAAACATCCGATTCCCGTCAATTACCGGTGTCGGCACGTTGATGACCATTTTCTCGGGGGGTGTCTCGTATGCCCAGTAAACCTCGCCCGTAGCGGGATTCAACCCTGCGATATTGGCCGCCGTCCAACACACCAATACACGCGTATCGTTCTGTTCAATGATGACCGGAGCGGAATAGGACGCCTCATCTTCGAGGGAGCGCCATACTTCGTCACCCGTGAGTCGATCCAACCCGACGATGCACGCGTCCGGTCGCGCGCCCAGTTGAACAATCACGAGATCGTTGTCTACGAGAGGCGCCGAGGTGATACCCCAGACAGGTTTCTTGATGTCGTAGTCGATTCCAGGATCCTTGTTCCAGATTAACTCGCCGGTTACGGCATCGAGACAACGCAGATGCCCCATTGTGCCGAGCGAATAGGCCAGGCCATCGATAACGGTCACGGATGCGCGCGGACCATCCGGGTATCCGACACTCTTGTACGCGCAGGCATACTCGTGTGTCCAGAGTTCCTTACCCGTTTGCTCATCGAAACACAGCACACGTTCCATCGCTTCCGGTTCTTCGACGCGATCCGTTACGTACACGCGCCCCCTGGCCACGGTCGGTCCTGAATAACCGTTGGATAGTTTTGCTTTCCATTTGATCGGTAATTGGGGACCGTCAAACTTCTCTAGCAGACCCGTCTCATGCCACACGCCGTCTCGATTGAGGCCGCGCCATTGGGGCCAGTCATCTGCCAAGACGAGTCCATTGGCAAAGGTCACGGTCAAGCCCAGGAACAGGTATTTGAGAGTCGAAATATTGTGTGTTTTCATAGTCTTCTCCTCGTGCGACGATAGCACGGGCATGTCAACAGGTCAAAATCGGCATCGTCGCGCTTTATTCAACCGTTCTCTGTTGTTTTTTGGCGATCAGTGTTGCGAGATCTTCTGAAAATCGCGTTGCCGGCTCCCGATCAAGATGGCTGTTGTCGTAGGAATGGTAGCGATCCTCGTCAAATGTCAGCCAAATTCCGCCCGCAGCCTCAAACCCTTCAACGAAACCCGGGAGATCCCACTGAGATTGCTCCTCTTCCAGCGCGATCATGGCCTCGCAGGTAGGTGGTCGAAAGGCGTAGACGCGAATGCCGCGATTCGTCCATTCGTTGGTCGCGTTGATGACAAGGTCTACCACATCCTCGTGCGACGGCCCGCGTTTTTCTGGTCGAAACATCACTGAGTAGGTCGCCATGCTTTCGCCCGGATCTTCAGGAGCGTCGTAGGCTTCGAGCCAACCGCTTTGGTGATAGCGTCGGTACTCGTGAAATGCTTTTCCTTCCGATCCCAGCGTATTGATGAGTTCACGGGTTGTGATGGGTGCAAAAAACTGGCGCATCGTGGCAAATCGACTTCCGAGTTTCGCAGTGTTGCCGTCCACGATGTAGTTCAGGAAGCCGTTATCGCGCGCGGACGATTTCGTCAGGGTCAGGGGGCTAATGCCCAGAACGATTGCCGGATGAGTGGAGGACTCCTTCAACAACGAATCGACTTCCTGAAAATAGGATTCGGTATACCCCACGGCATGGAAGGCATAGTTCAGGATTCGCTGGTCGGGAAACGACGGCTCCATCGCGTCGGGCGACACGCCCACCAGCGTACGGGAATCGCCAAGCAATATCACGTCGGCCTCGTTGTTCCATTCGGACTTCATCGCCCAAAACGCTTCGGGCTCCATGCCGCTGGTGTCGTTACGCCGCAGCGTGCCGAGTATCGCGATGAACACACATGCGAGCACGAGCGTCTGCGCGGATCGGTCCCGCCAGAGGTTTCCCTCTGTTGCGTCGTCTTTAATATGTTGCGTATCGGTCAAACTGATCCTCTCTCGCTAAAATTGGAAGTAGATAAACGCCTCGCCGGGTCCACGGAAGAACACACAGGCCAAAATCAGAATCGCCAACAATACGGGCTGTAAACCTTCGATTCGGGCAAATCGGGGCGATTCGAAAAGAGGCGTTTTTACAAAATAGACATAGACTTGGCGCAACGCGATCAGGGCGGTGAGCAGCAGTGCTTTTCCGCTCATACCGGTGAGTGCCTGGTCGAGATTCCAGTGGCTCAAATCGAAGAGTTGCGCGACAATCGTTTGCGCCTGAGTGAACGAATGCGCACGGAAATAGACCCAAGCGACGAGAACGAGCACGAAAATGATGAGGGCGCTGGCGTGTCGGCCTCCGGGAAGTTTCTGCAATTTCTCGGGCCAACTGGTAAGGCGTTCCACGGCGAGATACAGTGCATGCAATGCTCCCCAGACGACGAAGGTCCACGCCGCGCCAGAGTCCCGAGACGACCATCGTGATGCCCATGTTTTCGCATGCCCACGTATTTCGACCGACGCGATCCGCCCAGCGGAATATACACGTAATCCCGAAACCAGCTGGACAGCGAAATGTGCCAGCGCGTCCAGAAATCCCGAAAGCTGATCG
>JAYGCN010000088.1:0-24158 GCA_046583315.1 Candidatus Hydrogenedentota bacterium | reverse complement strand
TTCTCGCTCCGGCCTTTTCTGTTGTGGGCACAGGTCGCCTTCGGTACATTTTTCTGCATCCGTAGAAGCGGGCAAACGCTCCCGAATCGCTGCGTTAGGCGGGCAGTGGTTCCAGATCCGGTACCACGTATTCGGTACGCGCCTCATCGGATTCCAGGAGTGTTGTCGAGTAATGCCGCGCCAATGCCGACGAGTCGGTGCTTATCAGATCACGGTTGCTGGCTAAAAAATCGGCCCATGTTTTAGGGCCCGCCTGCGCACGGGACCAGATGAGTGCCATAAACGCAACCGTAACGGTTTCGTGGTAGAAGCCTGCGGGTATATCGTCGGCTTGGTTCAACGCCTTGATACCCGCACGTGCGCGATCTGTGGCCCCTTGGCAGGTCTCTTCTCGCTGACAATAAATCCACCCCATGCGAATGTGCGCCTCGTGAGTCCAGTCGTCTCGTGAAATCCCCGCCGCCTCAAATGCCTTGATAAACTCGTCGTCGCTCATGATACTGTTCTCCTGCTACGTCGTATCCCTGAAGATAAGGACAGGGTATGCATACTCTAGCGGCGACGGGACTGTCCAAAATTCAATACGAAATCCACGAGCCGTTGGTGGTGAAACCAGCCTTCCCACATGCTATGACCGCCACCGGGTACGACGTGCAGGGTTATCGGTCCACCAAGCGTGCGGTAGTTTTTTGCGAGTGTTCCCGAATTCGCTTCCAGGGGCACGACCTCGTCCGAGTCTCCGTGCAGCAGGTAGATGGGCACCTTGGCCGAGGCCAGTCCTTGGAGTTGGTTAACAGGGTTGTGTATGGACAACTGTTCTTCAAGCTGCTCAGCGGTCAAGCCATAGGCCCCGCATGCCCGCTCCAGGCCCGGATAGCTTTCCAGATTGCAGACAGGATAGATGCCGGCAATGCATGCGACTTTTTCAGGGTAACGCGCCGCCCAGTTCAGCAACATCAATCCCCCGCGACTGCGCGCGAGTAATGTGACCTTGGGGGCGAATCCTCGATTCACTACAAGTTCATCGTACAATGCCGAATAGAGTTTCACGCCGTCGGGACTGCCGTAGGACTCCCCCACGTCAATCCCGGCGATGGCAAAACCTGCGGAGGTGAATTGCTGCAGCATCCAGCGCTCTTCTGAGCCAGGATAGGGCGCCAAGGTGGGCGCGTACCACACCCACGGGATGTCCTTCACTGGATTTAGCGTCTTCCGGCAGAATCACGAACGCCTCGTGGCCGGATACAGAGAATACTTCGCCCTCAAGCGGCAGTTTCTTTTCCTGTGCAGCCGCGAGACTTGTAACAGCCCAGCCGACCAGAAACGCTACCGTGAAGGCTGGTCTCATACCCCGCCCAGCTGCTTGCGGGATATTTTCCCCAGGTATTCGTAGAGCACGATGAGCGCTTCGTTCATCATCGTCTCGCCCGCCCCGACGGCGACCCAGGACACTTCCGGATCAGCGCCGTATCCGCCCTGTGAAACCCCCTCTATGGTCGGGAAATACATGTTGTGGCCGTTGCAGTAGCCGAAAAACAGTGTCTTCTTTGCGCCGGACCGTTCTTTGAGGCGGTTGGCGTGGGAACTGAAGAATTCGCCTGAGCCGCCGACCATGGCCAGCTCGTCATTCAACAGAACGACGGTTAATTTGGTTTTGATCACGTTGTCCGCGACGTCCCCAATGGATGCGTCGGCCAGTTCCTTGAAAAACGCCTGACGGAACATGCCTTGCACAAATTTGCTTTCAAAATTAACGCGACTCACAAAGTTGAAGTCCTGATACTGCCCCTTGATCGAAGGTTTCTCCGGAACGGCTGTCGTGATCTCTTTCGCGAGTTCGATCACTTTCACGCCGAGACGTTTTCCATAATTCACCATGCGCGCTTCATCACGAATAAACGATGCCTGAATCTCGGTAATCTCTTCGGCGGATCGTTTTCCCAGCGTCATCAGGTGCGCATGCTGCTCCTTGGAAAACGTTGCTCTGTCGAGCGCGCGATCGTCTCCAGCCATCGCATCTTCCGCGATGGTTTTGATGGACATATCGCCCGACGAGCCCTGCATGAAAAAACAGTTCGTGTCCAGCGCCGCCTCGACAGTGTTCATCATCACACCGGGATACTCCGCAGAAAATCGAAGGTCCGCCGTGTGTAGCGTGGTCGGATGGGCCGAAAAATTGACCATGACGGCAATCGGATTACCTGAGAGATCATCAAATCGCACGACGGACAGCTCGGTATCGCGTGGTTTGGGATCGATTTTCGAATGCCGATTCCGGTTCATGTCCACATGCTCAGAGGTCCAACCTATGCGGGCATCCTGCGTGTTACCTGCGGCCTCGACAATGATGTCCACCAGCTTGGCTTCGAGCTCCTTGCGATACGCGACCGCCGCGTCAAAGGTCCCCTTACCCATACCTTCTTCATCCAGCAGCTCCAGGACCGGGCCATGATGGGTATGCGAGCCGACGAGCATCACGTGAGTCACGCCAGCCTTGGCCTCTACGGCTAGGGCAATACGGGTGAAATCGGGATCGCCCGGTGAACGTCCGAGATCCAGACCGACCAAGGCGAGTTTGGCATCGCCTGTGTCTATAACCAGCGCTTTGGCGTGCAAGGGGTCGCGTACGCCCCTTGAGAGCCAATCGTGACGTGCGCCATAGCCCCACATGGGCGTGGGTGCGGTGGGTGTTATATCTGCCTTGGCAAAACCAGCCTTGAAGGTGCCTGCGGCATGACCCGGATCGCTCCACAACAGCGTAGCAACGCCGACGGAACACACAAATACTAAGCGAATGATTGATTGAAGTTGCATTTTCCTACCTCTCGATCTCGTGCGATACGTGATTATTCAGAGCTTGAGTATAGGATGCCCTGCGGGATCAATCAAGCCCCAATGCGCGTTCGCGTGCTACGAAAAATCCTTGTTCCAAATTTGGCGATCGATCATGCCGATGTACTCGGACCATTCCTGACCCTTGGTCTTGTTTGCCTCGATAACATTGTCGAAGGCATTGGCCTGCGCATCGAGATTATCAATATGCGCGAGCACGATGGCTTCCAGCGTCTTGGGCACAACGGGCGAGCCCATCTCCATTTCGCCGTGGTGCGACAGAATCATGTGATGAATCTGCATGCGCAAGTCATCGGGGAATCCATCGAGCGCGTCCATTTTCTTGTTGGCGATCGTGCAACCCATCTCCAGGTGCCCAATGAGTTTCCCGGCCGTCGTATAGTCGATGTACATGCCTTGCGACAATTCCTGCACCTTTCCGATATCGTGAAAAAAGATGCCGGTCATTAACAGATCGCGGTCGAGCTTCGGAAACAGCTCGCACATGGTTTCGGCGATGCGGGCCATTTCGTAGCAGTGTAGAATCAATCCGCCGCGAAACGCGTGATGCCATTTTTTCCCCGCTGCACAGGCCTTGAACTCCGCCATAAGCGTTTCATCTGCCAGACTGACATCGATTAGAGCCTTCAGGTGGGGGTTCTCGATGCTTTGCATAATCTGAATGAACGCGGACGCGACGTCGGTCGTATTTTCCGGTGTGAAGACGAGGTCTTCGGTGTCGTACTCAGATTCTTTCATCGGCAGTACCTGGTCAACGCGCAGCTGCAAGCGATTCTGATATGTATTCACGGTGGCACGCACATTGACCACGTCTCCCACTTCGAAGAGGCCCGATACGGACACGGCGTTGTTCCACATAACCCCGCCGATATCGCCCGTTTTATCCTTGAACACCATGCCGAGAAATTTCCCGCCGGCCTGGGTGTCGCGCAAGTCTTTCCGGGTGGCCACGAAATAGTCGTTCACCACATCTCCATCCTGGAGGGTATCCACAAACTGCTTTTTCATTCTGTACTCCTGTTAAAAAACACGACGGGCTACGCAGCGTTTACGGCGCATCTCCTTCGACAACGTTAGGTCCTGCGGTCGTATCCTCGAATCTCGGAGCCACTTCGTCGAAATCCGGATTCTCTTGAGGTATCACTTCAAATAAATAGATGCGTTCATCGATAACGGTGTAGCCTTCCAGCGCACCCCAGTGGATCGCATAGAGACCCGGCTGAAGGGCCTCGGTAAAAATAAGACGCATCAGTGTGGGGTCAGCGGGATCGACCGGTTCAAGATCCACGCCCACCGTCCCCCCCGCAGCCCAGATGTTGAATTTCTGTTTGTCGTCCTGTGGCAACTGCGCCTCTTTTTCTTGCAGGCGCGTGAGGCGAGCATCGTAGCGCGGTGTACGGTAAAACAAAATCGTCGGGACGGGCTTATCGGTAACGGCCTCTGGAATTCGCTGCGTGCCATAATCGATGGTGCCGTCGGCCATGTAAAACCGCTTGGGCATCACCCATGTCGTGGGCGTATAGAGTGTGTTGTCGTAGAGGAAAACGCTTTTCTGGGGGGGCAGATTCCAGAGCTTGACCACGGGAATCGATTCGGCCGCGTCGACATCGTTGGTCACCTCCAGGCGAGAAACAGTGTATCCGCCTTTCGCATATACAATCGTATGACGACCCGAGCCGACATCCAATCGATACTCGCCCCGGGCGTTACTCACCGCAACTGTATCGCTACCGGCGACCTGAATACTCACTCCGGGCAGTGCCTCACCTTCCACGTTACGGACGATGCCGCTCATCGCGGGAGCTCCACATCCGGTGAGCATCATCGCGAATCCCACGCCGATAAATGGGTGCAGAAGGCTGAATCGCCTGCTGACGGGGTACAATTTCAGGTAGTGGGGCATGCTAGGGTGGTCTCCGGGTGTCATTCTAGCAAGTTGGAGCGAATGATGCCTAATTTCGGAGCAAATCGAGAGAAAATTTGTGACATGATTTTGGGTTCGCGGTGAATAGAATACATGTCAAAGACATTATACAGTATTACCTGACAGCCCCGCGCCTCGCGATCCGGACGCAAGTGCCCACACTCCTCCCGGATTGCGGGGCGCACTCTTTTAGCGGACGGTCGTCGCGACGGCATAGGCCTCCTCGGCCCAGACGACCATTTCAATTGCGTTCTCAATGATTTCCACAGGAACCTCGTAGTAGGATTTCAGCGTCTGTTTGGCGTTGGGCTGGAATGGTTCGGATTCGTAACCTGCGTATTTCAGGCGCGACGTCTCGTCCGTTTTGAAATAGAGGCTTCCGTCAAACACGATGCCGAAGAAGATATCGCCACAATAGAGACCGTAGCCGCCAAACATCGCCTTGTAGGTGACGATCTCGAAATCGACGAGCTGATCGCACACGTATTCCACGAAGGAGTCATCTTTCGATGTCGTCAGCTTAACCATCAATCGTGTTGGAGTTCTGATTCTATGCAGGCGATCACGTCTGCATCATTCGGAAGCGTCTTGGGGTGGATACGCGCAACGACGTCGCCCTGTTTATTGACGATGAACTTGGCAAAATTCCATTCGATGTCCCCGCCGAGTTCGCCGTTGACATCGGTCGACGTCAGGGCAGCGTACAACGGGTCGATATCGTCGCCGGCGACTGAGATCTTGGACAACACATCGAAATCGACGCCGTAGGTGGTCGAACAGAAGGTCTTAATCTCCTCGTTGCTTCCAGGTTCCTGGCTCATGAAATTGTTCGCTGGAAATCCGAGTACCGCGAAACCCTGGTCTCCATATTTTTTATGAATCTCGACCAACTGTTCGTACTGCGGGGTGAGTCCGCATTTCGAGGCGACGTTGACCAGCATCAGCACCTGGCCCGACCAGTCAGCGAGCGTTCGAGTTTTTCCATCCATGGATTCGATCCGATGATGATGAACATTTACACCTTTTCCCGACTTCATAGCATCTCTCTTTTTCGTCAACAGCCGCCACATTTTTTTGAAAGTACCGAGTCGTCCCATTACGTCAGCCTTTAATCATCTGAATTCAGGAACAAGCTTTCCAGCTCACCGGAACTTTCCTGAATGGGCTTCTGGGTCAACGGTTTCGTCCCGCGGATGTAGGCCTCCGTGTACTCGCCACCTGCCAGTCCGGTTATCCGATTAATTTTGTAAAATTCTACACCCGCCGGGATCTTGAAGTCTTCTACGGGCAATCCTTCATGGGCGGCAATCATAAACTCGGTCCAGACCGGCGAGGCAAGGGCTCCACCGGTATAGGAATTCCCTTTTCCCAGGGGCCTATTGTCGGCATAGCCAATCCACAAAATACATGTGTATTGAGGGGTGAATCCGCAGAACCAAACGTTGGTATTCCTGTTCGAGGTGCCTGTTTTTCCTGCGCGTGGACGTTCCAGGAACCGGGTACGGCGACCAGATGGAAAGACGCGTCCCCGCGGATCCGGCTCGCACACGCCCTGCATGAGGTGCACAATCTGATAGGTCGCGTCGGCCGGAAATACCCGCTCGGGTTTTCGATAGGTGTTGATGTCGAAACGTACGATGCCGTCGCGATCCTTGATTTGCGTTATCATGGTCGGGGCAATGTGTATGCCTCCGTTTGCGAGTGTTGTGTAACTCTCCGCATGATCGATTATGCGCGTGTCGGAAGAACCCAAGGCCATGCTCAGGCCCTCCGCGATGGGCAACTTGAATCCGGCGGACCGCATGTAGGACCGCACCAGCGGCGTCGTGAAGCGCTCGGCAAGTTTTATCGAGATGATGTTCTTCGATTGTTCCAGTCCCTTGCGCATGGGCATCGGCCCAAGATATTTTCCCGAGAAATTCTTCGGTTCCCAGATGGTTCCAACGGCATCAATGTATTTCACGCGTTCGTCGGTCACGTAATCGGATGGTGTCATGCCGTTATCCAGCGCCGTCAGCCACACAAAGGGTTTAACGCTGGACCCGGGCTGCCGTTTGGCCTGCGTTGCGTTGTTGAATTTTTTGAGGTCGAAGTTGCGACCGCCCACCATCGCGCGTATGTATCCACGGTGATCGAAGTCGACGCCCGAACGATTATCCAGACACACCAGCGCGCCGGTCACCGGGACAAATTCTGCCTCCCGGCCCCTCTTCGTGAGATAGGCCAATTTTTTTTCGTCAAAGGTATCAAGGTGGGCAAGCAGGATATCCTCCGCCGCTTTCTGCAGTCGCAGATCGATCGTCGTCGATATTTCCAGACCCCCTTCGAAGAGATCATCCTGGGTAATGCCGACCTGATAGGGTGCCGGCGGACGACTCATGAATTTGCGAACGTCCTCGGAAAAATACGGTGCTTTGAACTTGTTTGGCGTCCATCGATTGTCTTTCGTGTCGACATACAGCGCGCGCTCGGAAGGCAGTATTACGGAATCCGCGACCGATTCCACCCGGGCCGCTTCGAATTCTTCTTCTGTGATAAAGCGCTCGTTGTACATCTGGCGCAACACGATATTCCTGCGCTGTTCTGCGAAATCCGGGTTTTTGAAAGGCTGGTTGATGTTTGGTGAGCGCGTGAGACCCGCCAACAACGCTGCCTCGCCCAGCGTGAGGTCCGAAATATTTTTGAGGTAATACTGACGTGCGGCAGACTCGACACCGTATGCGCTCACGCCCAGAAAGATTTGATTCAGATAGAGCTCGAGTATTTCGTCTTTCGTGTACTGCCGCTCCAGTTGCAGGGCAACCAACATCTCTCGTAATTTCCGCTGAACGGTCTGCTCTTTCGAAACTCCCGTCACGTCAATGTTCCGTACGATCTGCTGCGTGATGGTACTTGCGCCGCGTAAGTGGTTGGTCCGGAATGAATCGAGAACGGCCCTCATCAACGACAAGGGGCGAACACCCTGATGTTCGTAAAAAGTATCGTCTTCGGTGGCGATGAAGGCCTTCTGCACCTTGAGCGGTATCGCGTTCAGCGGTACCACCTGCCGTGCCTCGCGTGCGAATTCGCCAAGTTCCTCACCGTCAGCGGAGAAGATCTTGCTACCGACTTTTGGCCGGAATTCTTCGAGCGCCTCGATGGTTTCCTCGGTTTCTTCGAGGATATACACGAAAACTCCGAGGCCGACACCAAACATGGCGCCGACCACAATCATGGCAAGAAAAAACAGGAATCCACAACCGCGCGCTTTGGGCGCAGTCTGCTCGTCGACCTGAGCCTGCCGTTCAGGCGCATCGTCGTTGGAGGGGTTATTCTTTTGCGTTTCTTCGGTCATTGATTCATTTCCCGCCATCGTCGCGTTCGCGTCCCCACATCATGAATAGCGCAAGCTGGGCGATAGTTCCGCCAATTCCATCGGCCATCACGTCTCGTAGGTCTGGACTGCGCCCTGGCACGAAGGATTGGTGCCACTCATCGCTCATGCCGTATAGAATAACAAAGACGAAAGGCACAAACCATTGCGCCCAGAAAGGGGGCTTATCGTTTGATAGTCGAATTCCGATGGAGAGGCAGGCCGCCAATCCCCCGAACAGGAGCGCATGGGCTATTTTGTCTGCTCCGGAAAAGTCGACTTTGGGAATCGCTAGATCGGGTTGATTCGATAGCCAGAACAGGCCCATGCAATAGACGGCGGTTGCGATGAAATATCGATTTTTGAGGTGGACCATAGGTGTTTAGAGTACCAAAATACTTCATTTCCTCCAAAACCACAGCCCAGTCATCTGGGTCTAATGAATAGCCAATGAATTGAGAAGAGTTGCATGTTTATGATTTCGACAGATAGCTCGTTGCCGCAGAAGACCTGTGCGCTGGGGCGGTTTACCTTTGCAACGTTGCACGACGATCCGTGGGAACAGGATCCCGGCCTTCGTAGTTTCTTTGATTCCATCGAGACCTTTGAGCGAGATGCCCATTGGGGCATGGTTGGCTGGAACGCGAACCATGCCGTGCTCGCCTTTCGCGGCACGGACAGTAATCTTGAGTGGGCGCACTCGATGACCTTCAAACAGATTGCCTGGTTCGAGGGGCGCGCGCATGCTGGATTCATCCAGGCGCTCGACACGGTGTGGGAGCAGGTTTTGGCGGCCATCTATGACGCACATGTAATCGAGCAGCAGAAAACGCTGTGGGTTTGCGGGCATAGTCTGGGCGGAGCCCTTGCATTGTTGGCTGCTGACCACCTTCAGCGAATGGGGTGCACGGTGCTGGAAGTGTTTACCTATGGTACGCCCTGCGTATTCGATGCCGTCGCGGCGAGGGCCTATCCCGTGCCCGTGTACAGCGTCATCAATAATGAGGATCCCGTTCCGAAATTCACGTGGCCGACCTTGTTCGACACCTATGAATGCCTGGGTGAAGAAATTTTCCTGTTGGCCAGCGGTGCTGTGGCTGAGTCGCGTCATTCGCACCATCTCGCCCGCAAAATCGATAGAGCAAACTCCATCGGCTCGGGCATTTTGGAGGCGGGCATGATCAACGACCATTTCATGCGGGAGTACGTACGCAAACTCGAACTTTGGGCCAAGGCTTCGGATCGCGTCTCCCCGTAAAAAAACCGGGCACCAAAACAGGTACCCGGTCAACGATCCAATTTGCAGTTGGTTTAATCTTCTTCTTCGTATTCGCCAATGCCGACCAATTCGATGCGTGACATCTGTGCGGCATCACCCAAACGTTCGCCCATTTTTAGAATACGTGTGTATCCACCTGGACGATCGGCGAAGTGCGGGCCGATTTCACCGAAGAGCTTCTTCACCACGCGGGAGGCCTGCTGGTTGTTGCCCAGCGCGGCGAACGCACGGCGGCGATTCGCCACGGTATCGGTTTTGGCCAGCGTAATAAGCGGCTCGGCGTAGCGACGCAGCTCTTTGGCCTTTGCGACCGTGGTCTCAATGGCGTCATGCGTAAAAAGCGCCACGGATAGGCTCTTCATGGTTGCCTTGCGGTGAGCCATGTTACGGCCCAGTCGGCGTCCTGCTAATCGGTGTCTCATAATCGTCCAAGTCCTTCTAAATACTTCGTTGGTGTTATTATTCTTCTTCGGCAGCCACGGTTTCGGCTTCTGTAGCCGCGGACTCGACTGGCGCTGCTGCGGCAGCACTTTCGATGTCCATTCCCAGGCCAAGGCCCATGGATTCCAGGATAGCTTTGATCTCGTCCAGCGACTTCTTACCGAAATTGTGGAATGCGAGCATTTCGGGTTCGCTACGCGACACGAGTTCGCCGATGGTTTTGATTTCAGCCGCGCGCAGGCAGTTTGCCGCACGTACGCTCAGTTCAAGTTCTTCGACCGGACGCGACATTGTTTTCATCATACCGGTGTCTTCACTTGGTGCTGACTCGGCCGCTTCCTCTTCTTCAGTCTTTTGTTGCGAGAAGATGCGCATGTGGTCAATCAGCAGATCGGCCGCTTCGCGAACCGCATCTTCAGGTTTGATGGCACCATTACCCCACACTTCAAGGATAAGGCGGTCGTAATCGGTCGTTTGGCCGACGCGCGCGTCCTCCACGTAAAAGTTTACCTTGCTGATGGGCGAGAAGTTCGCATCGAGGTACACGGTGCCCAAGGGCGCGTGTTCCAGTTCAAATTTGTCGGTGGTGACGTAGCCGCGTCCCTTGGCCACTTTAATTTCTATTTCGAGTTCGGTGTTTTTCGCGGTGGACTCAAGCAGTACAAACTCGGGATTGTGGCAGGCGATACTTTCCTGGTCGCGGAACAGGTCGGCGGCAGTCAGCACGCCTTCACCCTTGAACACATGAGTAAAGATAAGCGATTCACCTTCGCTCAGGCTGAGTTCACACTTCTTGAGATTCAGCACGACATCGGTCAAATCTTCTTTGACACCCGGAATCGCTGAGAATTCATGTGTAATTTGCTCGATACGCAACGCCGTCACCGCAGCTCCGGAAAGGGACGCAAGCAACACACGACGCATTGAGTTTCCTACGGTCGTACCGTATCCCCGTTCAAAGGGCTCCACAGCAAAACGCGCAAAGGTATCGGTCGCGCCGTCTTCAATTTTAACCCACTTTGGTATTACGAAATCTTCACTAATCATTGGTGTTGTCCTCTGGCCGTAAAGCTAAACACAAACTGTTTTATCAGAAATCCAACTCGTGAACCCGAGTTAGACGCGGCGCCGTTTGCGTGCACGACACCCATTATGAGGAATGGAGGTCACGTCGCGAATCAGCGTTACTTCCAGTCCGGCGGCTTGAATCGCGCGAATGGCGGATTCACGACCGGAGCCGGGCCCTTTGACGTGGATGCGCACATCTTTAAGCCCGATATCCAATGCGGCCAAGGCTGCTTTTTCGGCAGCGAGCTGGGCGGCGTAGGCGGTGCTTTTTCGTGAGCCCGTCATGCCGACTTGCCCGGCACTGGACCAGGAGATGACGTTTCCACGAGTATCGGTAATCGAGATAATCGTGTTGTTGAACGTCGCCTGAATGTGAGCCATGCCCGAAGTACTCGAAAGGGCGATGCGCTTCTTTTTCGTTTTGCGTTTTTCTGTAGCCACCTGAGGGGCCTCCTATTATTAAGTGTTCTTTTTGACGGCCATCTTGCGTGGGCCCTTACGGGTACGCGCGTTCGTCTTGGTGCGTTGCCCGTTTGCTGGCAAACCCTTTTTGTGCCGGGTGCCGCGATAGCAATTGATGTCCATGAGTCGTTTGATGTTTCCTGTCACCTCACGGCGCAGGTCACCTTCAACCTTAAAATCATTCTGAATCAGCGCGGACAGGGTATTCACCTGCTCGTCTGTCAGTTCGTGTACGCGCAATGCTTCATCCAGGCCGGTTTTTTCCAGCAGAATTTTTGCGCGAGCCGGGCCAATGCCCATGATGCTTTGAAGACCGATCTCGACCCGCTTGGAGCGGGGTAGATCTACGCCAACGATACGTGCCATGAATAGAGTCTCCTCAAGTTAACCTTGACGCTGTTTATGCTTGGGGTTTTCGCAAATCACACGGACGCGACCATGGCGTTTAATGATTTTGCATTTATCACAAATCTTTTTAACTGAACTGCGTACTTTCATCTGTCTCTCCAGTGGAGGGCTTGCGACCCTCTCCAATGCGCGCATCGGCTTATGCCGATACTCCGCGCACAATCGCTCCATCCAGTTCCCCCCACTTCCATCGTTCGCTTGGCGATAGCGACAGAATCTCGGGCGGCCCTTCAGGGCGAATAACAATGCTATGTTCAAAATGGGCGCTGGGCTTCCGGTCGGCCGTAACCGCCGTCCATCCATCGTCCAATACCTCTACTTTATGCGTGCCCAGGTTCACCATCGGCTCCAACGCCATTACCATACCGGCTTTGAGCTTCGGGCCTTTTCCTGAGGTCACGTAATTGGGAATTTGGGGTTCTTCGTGCACTTCTGAGCCAATTCCATGGCCCACAAAATTACGAACAATACCCATTTTCTCAGGTTTGATGGTCTCTTCAATCGCACGTGAGATGTCCTGCAAATAATTCCCTACGCGTGCTACATCGATGCCTTTCGCGAGCGCTCGTTCCGTCACCCTCATCAAGCGTTTCCGGTCTGCATCCAACTCACCGCAGGGAATCGAGAGTGCCGCATCGCCGTGGTAGCCTTTATAGGTCACGCCTACGTCGATACTGCAAATTTCGCCGTCCTGGAGCTCACGACCGTCGGGAATGCCGTGAATAATCACCTCGTCCACCGAAATGCAGGTCGACTTGGGATAGCCTTGATACCCCAAAAACCAGGGAGTACCACCCGCGTCCCGAATCAGTGCATCGGCTTCCGCATCAAGATCATCAATCTTCACGCCGGGCTTCACCTTGTCAGCCAAGGTGGTTAGCACGGTCGCAACGGTCTGATTCGCGATGCGTAACAGGTCAATTTCACGACGACTCCGGATAGCGATCATGATTCGCTGGCTCCTTTTGCCATCAATATTTCTTCAATTTGTGCTGCGATTTTTTCAGGGGTCTGGTTAGGACCGCCCACGTCTCTTCGCAAATCTCGTTCGGTATAGAAGTCGAGTAATGGCTCAGTCGTTTCGTGGTACACGGCCAAGCGTTTCCGAATCGTTGCTTCGGTATCGTCTTCTCGCTGAACAAGTTCTATCGTGTCGCAACCCTCGGCATCGCAATAGCCATCCCGTTTGGGTTGTTTAAATATCAAGTTGTATATCTTTCCACATTTCGGACAGGTGCGGCGTGCGGCAAGCCGCTCGACAATTTCCTCGTCGGCCACTTTAAGCACCAGTGCCACGTCCAATCCTTCTCCGCGATCCGCCAGTAGCTGTTCCAAGGCCTCGGCCTGAGGCAGGGAACGCGGGAATCCATCCAGGATATATCCCGACGAACAATCGCTCTGGGCCAACCGCTCCACAACAATCTGGCATGCCAGAGGGTCCGGCACGAGCTGTCCCGAATTCATGTATTCTTCAATTTTTTGGCCTATCTCAGTCTGTTGTTCAGTATGCGACCGAAATATGTCACCCGTGGAAATCTGTGGTATGTCGAATTTCTTGGCAATCCTTCGGGCTTGGGTGCCTTTTCCGGCACCCGGACCGCCTAGTATAATAATTCGACCAGCCAATCGCTTTAACCTCTACGACTGCGAATTCGGCGGCCACCTTTGGAGAAGCCGTCGTAGTTGCGCATAATTAGATGTTGCTCCATCTGTTTCACCGTGTCGAGGGCTACCCCGACGAGGATAAGCAGACTTGTACCGCCGAAAAACTGCACGATGCTGAAGTCATAAATGCCTAAAGTCGAATACATGACGTTGGGCAACAAGGCCACAACCACCAGGAATGCTGAACCTACCAGTGTAATCCGGGTCATCACGTTGTTCAGGTATTCCGCCGTGGCTTTGCCTGGACGAACCCCTTTGATCACGCCTCCGTATTTCTTCATCTGGTCAGCCATCTCAATCGGATTGAAGGTGATAGCAGTGTAAAAGAAGGAAAAGAAGACGATCATTATACCAAATGCGACGCTGTAAGGCCAACCTCCGTAGGCAAACCAATCGTTGAAGATTTTATTGAATATCGGCAGGTCGATGCTATTACCGACCATAGTGGGAATCATCAGCAGCGATGAGGCGAAAATGATGGGGATAACACCTGCCTGATTGACTTTCAAAGGAAGATAACTACGCTGATTGCCCATTACCGCGCGCCCTTTAACTTGGCGGGGATATTGTACGGGAATGCGACGCTGGCCCGTGGTCACGGCAATCGTACCGCCGACGACTATGACGAAAACGGTCATCAGAATTCCGAATTTGAAGATGCTGATTTCACCGGTATCGATGAGACGCAAAAGGGTAACCATGGCGTTGGGCATCCCGGAGATGATACTGCCGAAAATAATAAGGGAGATGCCGTTGCCGATACCGTGTTCGCTGATTTGCTCGCCCAACCACATGATGAAGGCAGTACCGGTCGTGAAGGACAGGATGCAAAGCAGGTAGAAACCAATGCCGGGATTGGACCACGCCAAAACTGGCGCATCGGGGGTATTCATACGAATCAGGAATACGGCCAGCGCAACGGATTGTACGATACAGATGGCAATCGTAGCGAACCGGGTGTATTCCTGGATTTTCTTCTGACCTTCGCCGCCCATTTTTTGCAGGGCTTCAAGCTGAGGCACTACGACGACCAGCAAGGACATAATAATCGAGGCACTGATGTAGGGCATGATACCCAATGCGAAGATGGTCGCGTTCTTGAATGCACCACCGGAAAACATATCGTAAAACCCGAGCAACCCGCCCATTTCGTCCACGCGCGCGGCAAGTGCAGACCCGTCTACGCCGGGTGTAGGCACGTGACGACCCAAGCTCACAATCACAAGGATCATGAACGTAAAGGTGATACGTTGCTTTAGTTCGGGAATCTTAAATGCGTTCCGGAATGCTTCAATGGGTTGAGCCACTGTTATTTACCCTTGCCTTTCTTGCGATTCTTGACGGCACGTGCCACTGGTACTTCAATAAATTCAATACTTCCACCTGCCGCTTCAATTTTTGCCTGGGCACTTGCGGAAACCGCGTTTACTTTAAGCGTGAGTTTCTTGGTGAGTTCACCGCGACCCAGCACTTTGACGCCACCGGCGGTCTTCTTGATCACGTGCTTGGCAATCAATGACTCGAGCGTGATTTCCGCACCGTCTTCAAAGTTTTCGTTGAGAATATCGACGTTGATTTCAGCGTTCGGATGGCGTTCCATCTGGTTGAACCCACGTTTGGGCAGACGACGGTTCAGGGGCATCTGACCGCCTTCGAATCCGAAGCGACGTGAATAGCCTGAGCGGGACTTCTGGCCTTTGTGTCCGCGACCGGAAGTCTTGCCGTGTCCGGAGCCTGGTCCACGGCCAATTCGCTTGCGCTTTCTCGTCGAACCCGGCGCGGGGCTGAGGTTACTTAGATCCATCATAATATTGAATTCCTTTGAGTGACTGGTGGCCAGATTTAGAGTACCTGGGACACATCCAATCCGCGTTTCGCTGCAATTTGTTCTACGGTCTCAAGCTGGCTGAGCCCGTTAATCGTTGCCCACACCACGTTGGTGGCGTTGTTGGCCCCGAGTGATTTGGTCAAAATGTTGCGGTATCCGGCTGCCTCGAGTACTGCACGAACCGGTCCACCAGCTACCACACCGGTACCGAGTGAAGCGGGCTTCAACATGACGCTGGCCGAATCGGCTTTCCCGATAACCCCGTGGGGCACGGTCGAATTCACGATGGGCACATCGATCATCGAGCGCTTGGCCTTTTCAATGGCCTTGCGAATGGCTTCGGGTACTTCGGACGCTTTGCCTTTGGCCGCGCCGACTTTACCTTTACCATCGCCGACTACCGCGAGGGCACTGAAGCTGAAACGGCGTCCGCCTTTTACCACTTTCGATACGCGGTAAATCTTGACGACGTCTTCAATGTATTCGGACTCTTTTTTGGGGCCGCGATCTCTACCTTTGCCGCGCCCTTTTTTTTCGGTCTGCTTGTCTGTGCTCAAACCATGCTCTCCTGTCGGCCAACTAGCCGATGTTCCAGATGCGTATTAAAACTTTAAACCGCCTTCGCGGGCTGAATCGGCCAGGGCTTTGACCCGACCGTGAAATTTACGACCGCCACGATCGAAACAAACGGTTTCAACCGATGCGTCTTTGGCGGCACTGGCCAGTGCTTCACCCACTTTTTTCGCACCCTCGGCGTTTCCGCCTGGGATGTTCAGTGTGATCGATGAGGCGGCGGCAAGTGTCTTGCCATTTTGATCGTCGATAATCTGCGCGTAGATGTGTTTGAGTGAACGACGAACGCTCAATCGTGGCACAGCCGGTGTACCGTTAATTTTTTTGCGGACGCGATTCTTGCGACGTGCCAGCAAATCAGCTTTATGTGATCGTTTTGCCATGTTTCCAGTTCCTTAGGCGTTTCGCCGTTATGCGCCAGCTTTACCCGCTTTGCGGCGGACGTGTTCGTTGCGGTAGCGAATCCCTTTGCCTTTGTAGGGCTCGGGTTTACGCCAGGCGCGAATGTTGGCTGCGGCTTGACCTACTTTTTGTTTATCGATACCGGCGACTTTGATGGTCGTATTGCCGTCAACGCTGAATTCAACACCGTCGGGTGCTTCCACTGCCACCGGGTGACTGTGACCAACCTGAAGATTCAAAGTCTTGCCTTTCACATTGGCGCGATACCCAACGCCAACGATCTCAAGAATTTTCTCGTAGCCTTGCGTGACACCGACAATCATGTTGGCGATCAACGCGCGGCTCAATCCGTGAAGCGCACGATTGGCGGGCAGGTCATCGGGCCGCTCCAGTGTGACTTCGGCATCGGAGATAGTTACCGTAATGGCCGCATGAATCTCTTCGGTCAATTTGCCTTTGGGGCCAGTCACCTTGACGGTGTTGCCGGATTTTTCTATTTTTACGCCGTCCGGAATTGCGACGGGCTTTTTACCTATGCGTGACACTGGTTCATTTCCTTTTTATGGTTATGGTCGACAACATTCGTGTCGTGCCTACCACACTTCACAGAGTACTTCACCGCCCACGTTTTCGTTGCGGGCAGATTTTGCAGTCATCACGCCACGGGACGTAGTCACCACGGAAATTCCGAGTCCGGATCGAACCTGCGGAATGTCTTGCGAGCCTTTGTAGATACGCAAGCTCGGTTTGCTGACGCGCTTGATGCCCTGAATCACAGGCTTGCGGTCGGCGGTGTATTTTAATGATATGCGCAAGATGCCTTGCTTGCCATCTTCTTCGCGCACGTAATCATTGATGTACCCTTCGTTCTTCAGTACTTCACACACGCCTGCTTTCAACCGGGAAGCAGGTGCTTCTACGGTCGGATATCCGGCATGTAGCGCGTTGCGAATCCGCGTCAGCAGATCGGCTAATGGATCAGTCATAGACATAAGTTCTTACCTC
This sequence comes from Candidatus Hydrogenedentota bacterium, assembly GCA_046583315.1. Lineage (GTDB taxonomy): Bacteria > Hydrogenedentota > Hydrogenedentia > Hydrogenedentales > DTSJ01. The sequence continues at coordinate 6,898 of JAYGCN010000088.1, read as the reverse complement.
GTTTGGTTACCAGCTTGATTTCTTGATGCCGGGAATTTTGCCTTCCAGAGCCAGGGTACGGAAACAGATTCTGCACAGTTGGAACTTGCGCATAAATCCGCGGGGGCGTCCGCATACGCGGCAGCGATTGTAGCCTTGGACCTTGAATTTCGGCTTGCGTTGTTGTTTGGCAATCATGGACTTTTTGGCCATGTGCTTATTCTCCTCACGTCTCGCCCGGCATCCGGACGCGTTGTGTTTGGTTTAGTTCTCGTCCCGATTTACGAAGGGCATGCCCATCATCTTGAGAAGATCGTAGCTCTCTTCGCGGGATGTTGAGTTGCGAATCACAAAAGTTATATTCATGCCGCGCTCACGTTGGACAGCGTCCATGTTGAGCTCGGGAAAAATCGTTTGTTCTTTAAGGCCCATCGTGTAGTTGAACCCGCCATCAAAGGCTTTGTCCGACACGCCACGGAAATCGCGAATACGCGGCATGGCCACGTTGAACAGGCGATCGAGAAACTCAAACATCCGCTGACCACGCAGGGTCACCGTACATCCGATTTCCTGACCTTCACGCAATTTGAAGTTTGAGATGGATTTCTTGGCTCTACGCGGGCTGGGCTTTTGACCCGTAATCACGCCGAGCTCTTCGATCGCCATTTCAAGCAGTCGCGGTTCACTGTTCGCATCGCCACAGCCCATGTTGACCACGACTTTTTCCAGTCGCGGGATCTGCATGACGTTGGGATACTTGTATTTGTCCAGTAACGATTTCTTTATCGTGCTGGTATATTGTTCTTTTAATCGTGCTGCCACGGGACTCCCGCTCCTCTATTTGTTGTCTTTAACGGTCTCGCCGTTAATCTTGTAGACGCGAACACGTGTTCCGTCGTCGAGTCTTTTCATTACGATGCGCGATGGACGTTCGGCCGATTCACACCAGGGCATGACGTTGGTCGCATGGACCGGTGCTTCTTTCTCAACAATACCGCCTTGTTGATTGGCACTGGTCGGCTTCGTATGACGCTTGATGATGTTGATGCCTTCAATCAATACGCGCTCGGTCTTGGGGTACACCGCCAGAATTTTGCCGGTTTTGCCATGATCGCGCGTATCGCCTGTAATGACTTGTACAATGTCGCCTTTTCGGATATACATGATGCTTTTCCTTCTAAACCACTTCAGGGGCCAATGAGACAATACGCATGAAACCCTTGTCGCGAAGTTCGCGGGGTACGGGCCCGAAGATACGGGTACCGCGGGGCTCTTTTTGCGCGTTGATGATTACGGCCGCATTCGTATCGAAACGAATTACCGTGCCATCAGGACGCTGCGTGTCGCGACGCATCCGCACGATAACCGCCTTGACCACTTCACCTTTTTTCACGGGCGAATTGGGGATGGCTTCTTTGACCGATGCCGTAATGACATCGCCCAAACGCGCATAGCGACGTCGCGTACCGCCAACCACGCCAATGCACTTGATCTTGCGTGCGCCGGAATTGTCGGCTACTTGTAAACTTGTTTCTAGCTGTATCATCGTTAACCTTTATCGTGAACCGGGACTCTCCCGGGTCGGTTTAGTCAGCCTGTTTTACGACTTCCACCAAACGCCAGCGTTTGGTCTTGCTCAACGGCCGTGATTCGCGAATACGAACCAGATCGCCCACGTTACATTCGTTGGCTTCATCATGCGCATGAAACTTTTTCGTGCGGCGAATCACCTTTTTATACAAGGGGTGCTGCATGCGGCGTTCGACGGCTACCGTGATGGTCTTGTCCATCTTGTCACTGACCACCAGGCCTACACGTTCTTTTTGATGTCCTCGTTCTTCCATGATTAGCTCTCATCTCCTGCATTGGCAGTCTGTGCGGCGCGTTGGCGCTCGTTGAGTATCGTTTTGATTCGGGCAATCTCGCGTCGGGCCTCACGGCTGGCGCGCATATCGTCGACAACCCCACTGGCCATCTGAAGACGAAAGTGCATCAGATCGTCCGTGCGCTCTTTAATGAGCAGGGCGAGTTCCTCGTCGTTCTTTTCTCGCAATTCAGGTGCTTTCGCTGTCTCTCTCCAATTTCAACGACTTAGTAGCCGCGTTTCACAAATTTCGTGCTGATCGGCATTTTGTGGCCGGCAAGACGAATCGCGTCGCGGGCCAAATCCTCGGGCACCCCTTCAAGTTCAAAGAGAATGCGGCCGGGTTTTACAACAGCGACCCAGATTTCCGGGGCCCCTTTACCTTTACCCATTCGTACTTCAGCGGGCTTCTTCGTAATCGGCTTGTCCGGAAAAACGCGAATCCATATTTTACCGCCACGTTTTACTTTACGCGTCAGTGCAATACGGGTCGCTTCAATCTGGCGCGACGTAATCCAACCGTCTTGCGTTGCCTTGAGGCCGTACTCGCCAAAATCCAGATTAAAACCGCCTTTGGCATTACCCTTTCGGCGACCACGCTGAACTTTGCGGTGCTTCACTCTTTTCGGCATCAACATAATGTTCGTTCTCCGTTAATTCTTCTTCAATCAGGAGCGCTTAAGAAGACGCTTAACCCTGTCCTTGTCCCGAACCACCCTGACCACCTTGTCCAGAGCCGCGACGTCTACGTGCACTGTGGGCCTGATCGCCGGCCATCTTCGGTGCCATTTCTCCGGGCATCAGTTCCCCGTGGTATATCCAACATTTCACACCGATGCACCCATAGGTGGTGCTCGCGGTGGCCGTTCCATAGTCAACATTGGCGCGCAACGTGTGCAACGGAACGCTGCCTTCGCGGACTTGTTCGGCGCGCGCAATTTCAGCACCGTTCAAGCGGCCTGCCACACGAAGTCGGATACCTTTGGCACCGAGACGCATGGTGTTTTGCACGGTCTTCTTCATGGCGCGACGAAACGCGACGCGACGTTCAAGCTGACTCGACACGCTTTCGGCGACCAGCTGAGCACTCAATTCGGGGCTCAACACTTCGTGAATGTTAATGAGCAGTTCTCGGCCGGTCAGTTTTTCAAGCTCGTAACGCAGCTTGTCCACTTCCTGTCCGCGCTGTCCGATAACCAAACCCGGGCGTGCCGTGTATATGTGCACCTTGGCCTTGCGACCGGCGCGTTCAATGTCAATCTTTGCCACGCCCGTGCTGTACAGACGTTTCTTGACATAATCGCGCAGTTTCAAGTCCTCGTGAAGCAGTTCGGCGTAATCTTTCTTGCCGGCATACCACACCGAACTCCAGTCATTAATAATGCCGAGTCGAAATCCAAATGGATGTACTTTTTGGCCCACCCTAACTCTCCTTTTCGTCGCTGATGATCAGTTCGATGTGACTGGAACGTTTACGAATTTGAGCCGCGCGGCCGCGTGCGACCGGTTGGAATCGTTTGAGCGTTTCGGCTTCATCGACGCGAATCGTTTTAACAATCATTTCGTCTGTGTCTACATTTCCATCGTTTTCCGCCGCCGCATGTTCCGCGTTGGCCACTGCTGAGTCGAGTGCCTTGCGAATAACGGGTGCAGAACCTTTTGTCGTAAAAAATAATATGTCGCGTGCTTCGGAGACTTTTTTGCCTCGAATCAAGTCCGCCACCAACCGCACTTTACGCGGGGCGATGCGAACTCGTTTTACACGTGCTACGGCTGTTGCCATAATGGGTCACTCCTACTTTTTCTTTAACGGATGGGATTTGAAGGTACGGGTCGGAGAAAATTCACCGAGCTTGTGCCCTACCATGTTTTCCGATATGAATACAGGGATAAACGCGCGGCCGTTATGAACCGCGATGGTGAGTCCAACCATTTCCGGGAAGATGGTTGAACGGCGAGACCAGGTACGGATCACAGTGCGATCGCTACCGGCGCGGGCTTTCTCAACCTTCTTCAACAGGTGATCGTCGATAAACGGTCCTTTTTTTACTGAACGTGCCACTGGATTATCTCCTAATTACTTTTTATTCCGACGACGGATAATGTACTGATCCGTGCGGTGATTTTTCTTACGGGTCTTATAGCCTTTGGTCGGTACACCCCAAGGGGTTACCGGATGACGACCACCGGAACTCTTTCCTTCACCGCCACCGTGCGGGTGATCAACCGGGTTCATCACAACACCACGAACCTTCGGGCGACGTCCAAGCCAACGCGAGCGTCCGGCTTTACCCAAACTGATGTTGTTGTGTTCCGCATTGCCGACAACGCCGATGGTCGCGCGACAAATAATGGGTACGCGGCGCATTTCACCGGACGGCAACCGTACGGAAGCCTGGTCACCTTCTTTACCGAGCAACTGGCAGCTGTTCCCCGCGGAACGGGCCATCTTGCCGCCTTTACCGGGCACTAATTCAACGTTATGGACCACTGTACCCACCGGAATCTTACCGAGCGGCAGACAGTTGCCCACCTGAAACTCAATATCGGAGCCGCTGAGAATGGTCATACCCACTTCGAGACCTTCCGGTGCCAGCACGTAGCGCTTATCACCATCCGCGAAGACTACCAGCGCAATGCGTGCACTGCGATTCGGATCATACTCAAGCGCCTGCACAACACCCGGCACACCATCGTTGTTGCGCTTGAAGTCGATGATGCGGTACAGACGTTTATGTCCACCGCCACGACGACGCATCGTGATGCGACCATGGTTGTTACGCCCGGCTTTCTTCGGGTTCGCTTCGGTCAGGCGTTTTTCCGGACGCTTCTTGGTGAGCTCGGAAAAGTCCGCCGTCGTCTTGAACCGTTGTCCCGGCGATGTCGGTTTATATCGTTTTAAAGCCACTGGATTGCTCCTGCTAGATCAATTCGATCGTATCGCCTTCGCGCAAAGTCACGATGGCTTTTTTCCACTTCGACTTAAATCCCGGAGACCCCGCGCCGCGACGGCCCGGTTGTTTCCCGGAATAGTTCATGGTGTTCACACCAACGACTTTAATGTCGCCCCATTGCATTTCAATGGCTTCGCGAATTTGCTTCTTATTCGCGCGAGGATCTACCTTGAACGTGTATTTATTGTTCGATTCTGTCTGAATGGTTGATTCTTCGGACAAAATCGGTGTCTTGATTACGTGATAGGGATGCTCGGCCTTCATGCGAGTCGTGCCTCCAAATTGGGAAGGGCATCTTTCAGAACGATGACCCGTTTTGCGTTAAGTACGTCAAGCGCATTGACATCGGCCGCGGTACGTACCGTGAACCGATCCAGGTTGCGGCTAGAGCTAACGATATTCGTATCGGTCTCAGCGGTGACCAGAAGCGTGTTGCGACCTTCAGGGGCCAATGCCTTGAACAGATTTTCGATTGGTTTGGTTTTCGACGAATCCAGAGTGAATTCATCCAGAACACAAAGTGCTTCGTTACGAACGCGATCGGTCAGCACGCAACACAAGGCTTTGCGACTCATCTTGAGCGGCAGGCTCTTGCGGTAACTGCGTTTGTGCGGACCGAAGACCACGCCACCACCGCGCATATGCGGCTCGCGAATACTACCCTGGCGTGCATTACCCGTGCCTTTTTGACGGAACGGTTTACGACCACCACCGCGTACTTCTTTGCGCACTTTGGTCTCGGCATTGCCTTGACGCTGGTTGGCCTGAAGCGTGGTTGCGACCTGATGAACCAATCCAACGTTCGGTTCAATATCGAATACCGCTGCATTCAAGTCGATGGTTTCTTTTTCAGTACCGTCAGCACTATATACTTTTACAGAAGCCATGATTAGCGGGCTCCTTTCACGCTCTTGTTGACCACGACGAGTCCCCCGTTTGCACCGGGAACGCTACCGCGAACGATCAAGAGATTTTTGTCGGTATCCACATTGACCACTTCAAGATTCTGAACCGTGGTCTTGGTACTGCCGTAATGGCCAGGCATACGTTTGTTCTTGTACACCTTGGCGGGGTCCGCACTCTGTCCAACCGAACCAGGAGCCCGGTGAAAGTGTGATCCGTGACCACCAGGTCCGCCCGCAAAGCCGTGGCGCTTAATCACACCCGCAAAGCCTCGGCCTTTGGTCGTGCCGCAAATGTCTACGCGGTCGCCCACAGCGAAAATATCCGCTTTGACTTCGTCACCGGCACTTATATCGGCATCGTCCGGTACGCGAATCTCTTTGAGTACGCGCTTGGGCTTAACACCGTTCTTTTCGAAGTGTCCGGACAGCGGTTTGTTGCAACGCGATTCTTTCACGTCGCCGTAACCCAGCTGCACAGCACTGTAGCCATCGGTGTCTTTGGTCTTGCGTTGAACGACACTGCACGGTCCTGCTTCGAGTACGGTCACTTCTATCCAGTGTCCGTCATCGGTGAAGAGCCGGGTCATCCCAACTTTTTTTCCAAGTAATCCGTTTATCATTTCTTACAATCCTCTGATGAGGCCCAGGCTTGGGAGCAAGTCCCCTACCTATCTATTGGTTAATCGAGTTAGTCGTTTACTGCTTGATTTCCACATCCACGCCGGCCGGAAGGTCAAGCTTCATCAGCGCGTCGACCGTTTGGGCCGTCGGGCTGGCGATATCCAGCAAACGTTTATGTGTGCGCATTTCGCACCGCTCACGCCACTTCTTGTTCACGTGCGGCGAACGCAACACAGTGTACTTATTAATCGACTTCGGCAACGGGATAGGCCCGATTACCGTAGCGCCGGTCCGCTGGGCGGCCAACACAATATCTTGGGTCGACTTGTCCAGAAGCTTGTGGTCGTATGCGCGCAACTTGATCCGTATTTTGTTCGTGCCTGCCATTGCTGTTCTCCAAAAAAGGGCTTAATGACCCAGCTTATGCAATCACTTTGGTGACCACGCCGGCGCCGACGGTACGGCCGCCTTCGCGGATGGCAAAGCGTAATTCTTCGTCCATCGCTATCGGCGTAATCAGCTCGCCGACAATCGTAATGTTGTCGCCCGGCATCACCATTTCAACGCCGTCGGGA